>NZ_CBFIEP010000024.1:0-15966 GCF_965661635.1 Pseudemcibacter sp.
ACCGCAAAATCTGCACTTCCGAATGTCATAAAGATTGCAAAAATACCAAGGGCGAAGCCAAAATCACCAACCCGGTTTACAACAAACGCTTTAATCGCCGCTGCGCAGGCAGAAGGTTTCTTATACCAAAAGCCAATAAGTAGATATGACGCAAGGCCAACCCCTTCCCACCCAAAGAACATTTGTACAAAGTTATCAGATGTAATCAACATAAGCATTGCGAATGTAAATAATGATAAATAAGACATAAAACGCTGTATATGCGGATCATGGCTCATATAGCCGACGCTATAAATATGCACGAGACAAGATACAGTGTTCACAACAACTAGCATTACGGCCGTTAACGTATCAATTTGAAATGCCCAATTGACATTAAAATCACCGGATACGATCCAGCTTAAAACTTGAACATGTGTTGCATGATCACCAGGCGCCATCGCAATTTGAAAAAATGTAACCCATGAAAGCACTGTTGATACAATCAAAGCCCCACAGGTTACTACCTGTGCGCCACGAACACCAACCCTATTCCCAAAAAGACCGGCAATGATCGCTGCGAGCAAGGGTAAGAAGACAATAGTCTGATACATTTTATAATTATCCCTTCATCAGATTAATGTCTTCAACCGCAATCGTTCCTCGATTACGGAAGTAAACCACTAAAATAGCTAATCCGATTGAGCCCTCAGCGGCTGCAACAGTTAGTATTAGCATGGTAAAAACTTGCCCGACTAAGTCCCCCATATAGGAGGAAAAGGCAACAAGATTAAATTCCACTGCAAGCAATATAAGTTCCACAGAAAGAAGAATGACAATGACGTTCTTTTTGTTTAGAAAAATGCCAAAAACACCCAGCGTAAAGAGCATGGCTGCTAAGGTTAGATAATGTTCAATTCCAATTTCCATCATATCTTCCCCTTATACCCTTGACCTGGTTTAACGTTAACGGCTTCATAAGCATCATCGCGACGACGACGTACCTGATCACCAATATTCTGTTTCTTAACGCCCGGGCGTTGGCGATGTGTAAGCACAATCGCACCAATCATGGCAACTAGCAGAATTAATCCACCAAGCTGGAACAAGAATATATTATCAGTGTAAAGAATGCGCCCGATCGCTTCGGTATTATGCACTTCGGATGCAATCGGTGTTGGTGTGGTAATTGTTGTCGCAATGCCATCAGTCAAAGACCATCCGCCAGCAATCACAGCCATTTCAACAAGCAAAATAAACCCGATTAAAAGGCCAATCGGTAAATAATCTTGTACGCCTTTGCGTAATTCTGTGAAATTGATATCTAACATCATCACCACAAATAGGAACATAACCGCGACTGCACCCACGTAGACGATAACCAAAATCATCGCAACGAATTCAGCACCAAGCAAAACAAAAAGTCCCGCGGCATTGAAAAAGGCCAGAATCAGGAAAAGCACAGAATGGACAGGATTTTTACTAAAAACCACCATCACAGCTGAACCCACCAAAACCGTGGCCAATATATAAAACATAATTGCTGCTACCATTTTATTTTTCCTCTACCGATATGGCGCATCAAGCTCGATATTAAGAGCAAGCTGGCTTTCCCAACGGTCCCCGTTATCAAGAAGCTTTTCTTTATCATAAAGAAGTTCTTCTCGTGTTTCGGTTGAATATTCAAAATTTGGTCCTTCTACAATCGCTTCTACTGGACATGCTTCCTGACAGAAACCACAATAAATACATTTGGTCATATCAATGTCATACCGTGTTGTTCGTCTGCTACCATCTTCTTCGATATTGGCTTCGATTGTAATTGCTTGTGCCGGGCAAATGGCTTCGCATAGTTTACAAGCGATGCAGCGCTCTTCACCATTTTCATAGCGGCGTAAAGCATGCTCCCCTCGAAAACGAGGACTAAGCGGACCTTTTTCATGTGGATAGTTTAAAGTTACTTTTTTCTTAAAGAAATATTTTAAGGTCATAGCCATCCCCTTAAGAATTTCCGTAAGGAAAATGGTACGAGCTGCGTGATCTAAAAATGCCATAATATATTCTCCTAACCCGCTAACTTACCAAAAAAGACCAGATAGCCGGATGTCAGCACAACCCAAACTAATGAAATCGGTAAAAATACTTTCCACCCTAAACGCATCAACTGATCATAACGATAACGTGGCACTGTCATCTTAACCCATGCAAAACAGAAGAAGAAAAATAGCATTTTACCAAAAAGCCAAATAACACCAGGAATTGCATAAAGAGGTTCCCAGTCAACAATTGGCAACCAGCCACCGAAGAATAGAATGCTCATCAATCCACACATCAAAATAATTGTCGCATATTCACCAAGATAAAAGAGTGCCATTGACATTGATGAATATTCGATTTGGAAACCGGCAACCAGTTCCTCTTCTGCTTCTGGCAAGTCAAACGGTGTTCTATTTGTTTCAGCAAGCGCAGAAACAAAGAAAATAACAAACATTGGTAGAAGACCAGTAAATACGTACCCATTGAAGATCCCAAAACCAACGCCTTGCTGTGCCAGAACAATCTCTGTTAGGTTTAATGATCCTACACACATCAACACGCAAACAAGCACGAATCCGATTGATACCTCATAAGATACCATTTGTGCCGCACTACGCATCGCGCCAAGGAAGGCGTACCGTGAATTTGACGCCCATCCCGCAATAATAATGCCGTAAACTTCTAGCGATGAAATCGCAAAAAGATACAGAATACCAACATTTAAGTCCGATAAAACCATTCCTTCACCAAATGGAATAACGGCCCAACCAACCAATCCAAATATTAAGCTTAGTGCTGGTGCAAGCAGGAATAAGAATTTGTTAGCCCCTGCAGGTATAATTGTTTCTTTCAAGAAAACTTTAAGACCATCGGCAAATGATTGCAAAAGCCCGAATGGCCCCACAATATTCGGTCCTCTACGAAGGTGAATAGCCGCCCAAACTTTACGGTCAACCCAAACGATCATCGCCACAGCGATCAAAACGGGCAAAACAACAGTCAAAACACCTACAAGAGTGGAGATGAATAAAATTGTGCCACTATCTAAATAAGCTGAAAGGCCAAGGTATGTTGCAAAAAAATCGTACATTATGTTCCCGTAGCTCCTTCAATAAAGTCATCGCCATTTAAAGCCGCGCGACATTCCGCCATGGTCTCTGATGACCTTGCGATAGGGTTTGTTCCGTAAAAATCTGTGAGTGCTAAAGTAAAGCTACGGTCCTTTACATCACCCTCAACACCAAAATCAGACCACTCCGTTGATGGCTTTTGATCAACTATCGCAAAATGTGGATAAACTTTGACCATTTTAGCTCTTAGCTCGGCGATTGTGTCATAAGATAGTGTTTTTCCAAGCACATCAGAGAGCGCCCTCAAGATCGTCCAATCTTCGCGTGCTTCACCTGGACCAAATATCGCACGAAGCGCAATTTGTACGCGTCCTTCGGTATTCAAATAAGTCCCAGGCTTTTCTGTATAGGCAACACCCGGTAAGATAACATCAGCGTTTTTAACACCTTCATCACCGTGACTTCCTTGGTAAATCACAAAAGCTTTCGCTAGCTTACTGGTATCAAACTCATCAGCGCCCATATTATAAACGACTTTAATATCGCCTTTTTTCGCGCCATCAAGGATACCTTCAATTCCGTTTTCTGTTACCAATCCCATATCAAGGGCCGCAACACGGCTTGCCGCCGTATGAAGAACATTGAAACCATTCCACTCATCAGAAACCATACCGTATTTTTCAGCAATATCATGTGCGATCTTAATAATTGCAGCACTATCTTCACGATTTAATGCCCCTTGCCCAAGAATAATCATAGGTTTGTCAGCATTTTTCAATGTTTTTGCAAAGTCATTTTTACCCACCAGTATTTCTTTCAAAATTGCTGCATTATCACCTAATTGTTCAATCTTATATGAAAGATCAATATCAGGACCAACATTTGCAATTTTGCATTGACGACTAAGCCAACGTTGACGAATACGTGAATTTAAAACGGGGCTTTCATGACGTGGATTTGAGCCAACCAATAATATGGCATCAGCTTCATCAATACCAGTAACGCCAGAATTAAATAAGTAGCCAGCGCGATGCTTGCCTCCGACCTTTGAACCATCCTGGCGACACTCAATTTCACCATCCAAAGCCGTCATTAAGTCATTGAAAGCATACATACTTTCAGCATCACACAAATCACCAACTAGCCCTGCAAGTTGACCTTTTTTCAAGCCTTTTATTTTTGACGCGATTAATCCGAAAGCTTCTTCCCAAGAGGCTTCCTGTAACTTACCGTTCTTTTTAACAAATGGGCGATCAAGTCTATTTTTTGCTAATCCGTCAACTGCATGACGTGTCTTATCAGAAATCCACTCTTCATTCACTTCTTCATGGATACGCGGAAGCGCACGCATAACGGCGCGACCACGGCTATCTATACGTATGTTTGAGCCGAGTGCGTCGTGAACATCAATCGTTTCTGTATTTTTAAGCTCCCACGGGCGAGCCTTAAATGTATATGGCTTACTTGTAAGCGCACCAACAGGACAAAGATCAACAACATTACCGGACATTTCAGACGCAAAAGATTGTTCCTGATAGGTCGTAATTTGCATATTTTCACCACGACCAATCGCCCCTAACGAAGGAACGCCGGCAACTTCATCAGCGAAACGTACACAACGAGTACAATGTATACAGCGCGTCATGATCGTGCGAATAAGCGGCCCCATATACTTTTCTTGGACGATCCGACGTTTTTCATTATAACGGCTTGCACCTTCACCATAAGCCATTGACTGATCTTGAAGATCACATTCACCACCCTGGTCACAAACAGGGCAATCAAGCGGGTGATTAATCAATAAAAATTCCATTACACCTTCACGGAATTTTTTCACTTTTTCAGAATTGGTTTTAACTTCCATACCTTCACCGGCCGGAAGCGCACAAGAAGCAGCCGGCTTAGGTGGTCCAGGCGTTACCTCAACCAGACACATGCGGCAGTTACCAGCAATTGAAAGTCGTTCATGATAACAAAATCTAGGAATTTCAATTCCAACCTGCTCTGCAGCTTGGAGTACTGTCGTTCCCTGTTCTACTTCGACTTCAATTCCATCAATTGTAAGCGTTGGCATATTCTATCTCTCCTACGCTGCGTGTGTTTTCTTATATTCAAGGATACGACGTTCAACTTCCGGACGGAAGTGACGCATCAACCCTTGAATAGGCCATGCAGCAGCATCACCAAGAGCACAAATCGTGTGACCCTCAATTTGCTTAGTTACTTCAAGTAACATATCAATTTCTTCAATTTCCGCTTCACCGGTACAGAGGCGCTCCATAACACGCCACATCCAACCCGTACCTTCACGGCAAGGCGTACATTGTCCACAGCTTTCATGTTTATAAAATGCTGAAAGTCTGGTAATTGCTCTAACGATGTCGGTTGATTTATCCATAACGATGACGGCCGCCGTACCAAGGCCCGTACCTTCTGCACGCAAACTGTCAAAATCCATCAACACAGTGTCACAGACATCTTTAGGGATCAAATGAACGGATGACCCACCAGGGATTACAGCAAGAAGGTTATCCCAACCGCCACGAACACCGCCAGCATGTTTTTCAATCAGTTCTTTTAAAGGAATACCCATTTCTTCTTCAACGTTACATGGATTATTCACATGACCAGAAATACAGAAAAGTTTTGTACCTGTATTATTTTCGCGTCCTAGTCCTGAGAACCACGAACCACCACGACGAAGAATTTCAGGAACCACAGCAATTGATTCGACATTATTCACTGTTGTCGGACACCCGAATACACCAACATTCGCTGGGAATGGTGGTTTCAGACGAGGTTGCCCTTTTTTACCTTCAAGGCTTTCAATAAGCGCCGTTTCTTCGCCACAAATATAAGAACCCGCACCACGGTGAACGAAAACATCAAAGTCATACCCGCTACCGCAGGCATTTTTACCAAGAAGTCCCGCTTCGCGTGCTTCATCAATTGCCTTATCTAAAACATTTGCTTCATGAACGAATTCACCGCGAATATAGATATACGCTGCAACCGCACGCATCGCAAAACCTGCGATTAAACAACCTTCGATCAATTTATGAGGGTCATGGCGCATAATTTCACGGTCTTTACATGTACCTGGCTCGCCTTCATCAGCATTCACAACAAGATAACTTGGGCGACCATCCGATTCTTTTGGCATAAATGACCACTTTAATCCGGTAGGAAAACCAGCGCCACCGCGACCACGCAGTCCTGATTGCTTCATTTCTTCAATAATGCTTTCTTCACCACGTTTAATAATTTCTTTGGTCCCCTTCCAGTCACCGCGTTTTTTCGCGGCTTCAAGGTAAGGACTTTCAAATCCATAGAGATTGGTAAAGATTCGATCTTTATCAGCTAACATTAAGCATCTCCTCCAAACTTAGCACCTTTTGGTGCCATCTCTTGCAGCGAAGTAGGGCCACCTATCGGACAAGATTTAAATCTTCCATTTTGCGGACCAGCTTCTGGTGTATTACCATCTTTAATGGCTTTAATAAATGCACGTGTTGTGTCTTCATTTAAATCTTCATAATATTCTTCAGCATATGCAATCACAGGTGCATTAACACAAGCACCGGCACATTCGACTTCCAGAAGTGTGAATTCACCGTCTTCTGTGGTTTCACCAAAGCCGATGCCTAATTCATCCTTACACGCCTTCACCACATCATCAGAACCACGCAACCAACATGGTGTTGTTGTGCATACTTCGATTACATGTTTTCCAACCGGCTTAAGGTTATACATGGTATAAAATGTCGCAACTTCATGTACGCGGATATAAGGCATATCAAGAAAATCAGCGACATATTCCATTACAGGAATACTCACCCAACCGTTATTCTGCTCTTGCGCACGATGCAAGAACGGCATCACACAGCTATCTTTGCGGTTTTCTGGGTATTTCGCCAACTGAGTTTTCGTCCATTCCAAATTCTCTGGTGTAAACTCAAACTTTTCAGCATATTTAACATTCATACTCATCGGTCAATTTCTCCGAACACAATATCAAAAGAACCAATCATTGCAGGAATATCAGCAAGCATATACCCTTTCGCCACATAGCCCATTGAGCTAAGATGCGCATAACCGGGTGCACGAATATGGCAACGGTATGGTTTGTTGGTTCCATCTGAAACTAGATAAACACCAAATTCACCTTTTGGCGCTTCCACAGCTACATATACTTCACCTTCGGGCACTTTAAATCCTTCGGTAAATAATTTGAAGTGATGAATAAGCGCTTCCATAGAACTCTTAATCTCTGCTCTTGGTGGTGGCGTTACTTTACGGTCAGTGCTTGAAACAGGCCCCTCTGGCATCTTTTCAATACATTGGCGCATAATATTTACTGATTGATACATTTCCTCAAAACGAAGCACATAACGATCATAACAGTCACCATTTTTACCAACGATCACGTCAAAATCTAGCTCATTATAAACCTCATATGGTTCTGAACGGCGAATATCCCATGGAATATCACAACCACGGACCATTGCACCAGTAAATCCAAGCGCAAAGGCTTCCTCAGCCGTCACCTTACCAATATCAACGTTACGTTGTTTGAAAATGCGATTTTCCATAATTAGCGTTTCCATATCAGAAAGCACTTGCGGGAAAGTGTCACAAAATTCGATAATTCTTTTATCAAGGCCAGCAGGCATATCTTGGTTTACGCCACCAGGACGGAAATAATTCGCATGAAGACGCGCACCGCATACGGCTTCATAAAATTCCATAAGAATTTCACGTTGCTCAAATCCCCAAAGGGTAAGTGTCATGGCACCAACATCAGTCGCATGAGAGCAAACATTCATTAGATGGTTAAGAATTCTTCCAATTTCACTGAATAGTACACGAATATATTGGCCACGCTCAGGAACTTCTATTTCCATTAGTTTTTCAATAGCAAGACAGAAAGCATGCTCTTGGTTCATTGGCGCTACATAATCAAGACGATCAAAATATGGTATCGCTTGTAAATATGTTTTGTGTTCAATTAACTTTTCTGTACCTCGATGAAGAAGTCCCACATGCGGATCTGCACGTTCCACGACCTCACCATCAAGCTCAAGAATAAGGCGCAAAACACCATGGGCCGCGGGATGCTGCGGACCAAAGTTAACATTAAAGTTTTTGATATCGACTTCAGCCATAACTTAATTCTCACTCCCGTCTTTGGGTGCTTCTTCTGACTTCTCATCGCCCGGCAAGATATATTTAGCACCTTCCCATGGTGACATAAAATCAAATGTGCGGAATTCTTGAGCAAGTTTTACAGGCTCATAAACAACACGTTTTTCTTCTTCTGAATAACGTACTTCAACATAACCAGTAAGTGGGAAATCTTTACGGAGCGGATGTCCTTGGAAACCATAATCACTTAATAGACGGCGTAAATCAGGATGACCATCGAACATAATGCCGTACATATCCCACGTTTCACGCTCATACCAATTAGCTGATGGATAAACACCCGTAACAGAAGGAACGGTCGTTTCTTCGTCGGTTCTAATTTTCACACGCATTCGCTGATTATTATGAAGACTAAGAAGATGATAAACCACTTCAAACCGTTCTTCACGTTCAGGATAATCAACACCACAAACCGTTGAAAGTTGGACAAACTTACAAGTCGGGTCATCACGCAGGAAAGTCATCAATTTAACAATATCATCACGCTTTGCATTCACCGTTAACTCATTATAAGCCACCTTATAATCAATAACAGTATCAGAATTCACACTCTGAATATGTTTGCCAAGATCCTTTAAAGCCTCATCTGAACTCATCTTTAAACTCTCCTAGCGATCAATACTGCTTGTACGACGGATTTTCTTCTGCAATTGAAGTATTCCATAAAGAAGCGCCTCAGCGGTGGGCGGGCAACCTGGTACATAAACATCAACAGGAACAATCCTGTCACAACCACGAACAACTGAATAAGAATAGTGATAATAACCACCACCATTTGCACATGACCCCATAGAAATCACGTATCTCGGTTCTGGCATTTGGTCATATACTTTACGCATTGCAGGCGCCATTTTATTTGTTAAGGTTCCAGCAACAATCATAACGTCCGAATGTCGGGGGCTTCCGCGCGGTGCAAAACCATAGCGCTCTGCGTCATAACGTGATGTTGAGGTGTGAATCATTTCAACGGCGCAACAAGCAAGGCCAAATGTCATCCACCATAGTGACCCAGTACGCGCCCAAGCAATAATATCTTCAACGCTGGTAACCACAAAACCTTTATCCGAAAGATCATCTTGAAGCGACTTGAAATAAGCATCCTGCTCCATTACAGACATTTCTGACTGTATATCAGTTGAAGACATATCAGGTTTATTCTCTACTCCCATTCCAGAGCTCCTTTTTTCCACTCATAGATAAAACCAATAGTTAACACACCAAGGAATATCATCATGGAAACAAAACCAAGCATGCCTATATCCCCGAGCGCAACAGCCCATGGAAATAAAAATGCAACTTCAAGGTCGAAAATAATAAATAAGATAGCGACTAGGTAAAACCTTACATCAAATTGCTTACGGTTATCCGTAAAAGCTTCAAACCCACACTCGTAAGCAGAAAGCTTTTCTGCATCGGGTTTTTGCTTAACAACCAAAATCGGCAGCAGTACAAAAATAGCAGACAAAACAATAGCGATGACAAAGAAAACCAAGATCGGAAAATATTCGAGCAGCAATTCGTTCATTAGCGCCCCACCCTTCAATTAATATAGCGACAGTCCACAACCTAAGACTTGGAATACTGTCTTTAAAAACCAAGCCTCACATTTGTCATTACCCTTTTAACGAATCCAAACAAAAATTTGAATACAAAAAGGCATAATCCGTAGTCATGTTAATAGCCTTTAGAGATAAAAAATTCCACAAGTTTTTTATATTTAAATTTCTTATTTATAAAAGACTGAAACGCAAAGCCAATGCCAAGCTGAATTTGCACAGTTTCACCAAAGATACTATGGAGTTTGAGGAGATATTTTTTTTGAATAAATGATACCATTTCTAATGAAATGGCGAGAGTGACGGGACTCGAACCCGCGACCTCTGGCGTGACAGGCCAGCGCTCTAACCAACTGAGCTACACCCCCTTAATATTTCGATCCTGATGTAAGAGAGTTTAACCATCAAGTCAAGCAGCTTTTAATGTTTTTCGCCGTAGCGAATCATTAAAAAAAACCACATTTGTTTTTGCATTTTTATTTAGAATGGTGGGCGATGAGAGACTCGAACTCCCGACATCTTCGGTGTAAACGAAGCGCTCTACCAACTGAGCTAATCGCCCGCTTTATTCTTAAATACTACACGACAGTTACGAAGTGTGGATGCATATCTACAGTCTCATTGCGTAGATGTAAAGCATTAAAAAAGCGGTTGGTAAAAAAAAATACCAACCGCTTTAGAAATTAAGTAAAAATTACTTATTTACAGCGTCTTTAAGGCCTTTACCGGCTTTAAACTTAGGTTGCTTAGATGCTGGAATTTGAATTTTCTCACCTGTACGTGGGTTACGACCTTCAGAAGCAGCACGTTGTGCTACGCTGAATGTGCCAAAACCAACAAGACGTACTTCTTCGCCGCCTGCTAGTGTACCCATAATAGTGTTGAAAACGCCGTCTACTGCACCTGCAGCATCAGCTTTTGAAAGACCAGCAGCTTCCGCTACGCTGTTTACTAGTTCATTTTTGTTCATTATCTTCCCCTTTATGTAAAATTCAAAGAAATTAGAGATTAACTTAATCATTTAGTATGATCGAAAGTTAATGCATCTTAGCCATACATTATTAGTTCGTCAAAGGGAAAACCACACAAAACTGCGGTTTTTTTGCATAAAGTTTACTTGACATTGAAACAAAAAACATTTTTCGCACAAAAAAACACTCTTTCAATACAAAAGAGTGTTTTTCTACCGAATTAATACAACTTTTGGGCTTAAATTTTAGTCCAAAAATTTTTATTTTTCCTAGTGATGGATATGATCTTTAAAATTAGAATCACTTCCATTCTGATTTAATGAAGTGATTCCCTCTATCTCATCTTCTTTTAGAGGAACTAATGGGGCTGCTAAAGCATGCTGTAGCACCTCATCAACGATTTTCACAGGAACAATTTCAAGCCCTTTTTTCACATTTTCAGGTATTTCAACCAGATCTTTTTCGTTTTCTATCGGAATTAGAACTTTTTTGATACCGCTTCTATGTGCTGCTAGCAGCTTTTCTTTTAAACCACCAATCGGCATAACTTTCCCGCGCAGACTAATTTCGCCTGTCATTGCGACATCATGGCGAACTGGAATTTTTGATAATACAGAAACCAACGACGTAATCATCGCAACACCCGCTGAAGGGCCGTCTTTTGGTGTCGCACCTTCCGGTACGTGAATATGAATATCATTTGTTTCGAATGCATTTGGTTGAATGCCAAACTCAGGCGCTTTTGAACGAACATAACTTAATGCGGCTCTAATCGATTCTTGCATTACATCACCAAGTTTACCAGTGATTGTAAATTTACCTTTACCGCGCGATACGATCGCCTCAATTGATAAAATAACGCCACCGACTTCTGTCCAAGCAAGTCCAGTCGTAATGCCCACCAAATCCTGATCTTCAGCCTCACCGAAACGATGTTTTTTAATGCCAGCGAATTTTTCAAGATTTTTAACAGTAACAGCAACTTTTTTAGCCTTACCGGTGACTATTTTCTTAGTTGCTTTTCTAACCAGATTAGCAATTTCACGCTCAAGACTTCTTACACCTGCTTCACGGGTATAATAACGAATCAAATCGCGAAGCGCGGCATCTGAAATTGACCATTCTTCTTGTTTGAGACCATGATCTTCAACTTGCTTAGAAATTAAATGACGCTTTGCAATTTCAACTTTTTCATCTTCGGTATAACCAGATAGTCTGATAATTTCCATACGGTCAAGAAGTGGGCCTGGCATATCAAGAGTATTGGCCGTTGTAATGAACATAACATCCGATAGATCATAATCCACTTCAAGATAATGATCACTAAATTTGCTATTTTGTTCTGGATCTAAAACTTCAAGTAATGCTGATGATGGATCACCTCTGAAGTCAGAACCCATTTTATCAATTTCATCAAGCAAAAACATTGGATTACTTGAACCAGCTTTCTTCATACTTTGAATAACTTTACCAGGCATTGATCCAATATAAGTTCTACGGTGACCGCGAATTTCAGCTTCATCACGAACACCACCAACAGAAAATCTTACATATTCACGTCCGGTAGCTCTGGCTATTGATTTTCCAAGTGAAGTTTTACCAACCCCAGGAGGTCCTACTAAACATAGAATAGGACCTTTAATTTTTTGCGTTCTTGTTTGCACCGCTAAATATTCAAGGATGCGTTCTTTGACTTTTTCAAGCCCGTAATGATCTTCATTAAGTATTTTTTCCGCTTCATTAATATCTTTTTTAACAGCACGCTTCTTATTCCACGGCAGAGATAGTATCCAATCAAGATAATTTCGAACAACCGTTGATTCAGCTGACATTGGGCTCATTGACTTAAGCTTTTTAAGCTCCCCTGTCGCTTTCTCACGTGCTTCTTTCGTTAATTTCGTCTTTTTAATTTTTGCTTCTAGTTCTGAGACTTCATCTTTACCGTCTTCGCCTTCACCAAGCTCTTTTTGAATAGCCTTTAACTGTTCATTCAAATAATATTCTTTTTGTGTCTTTTCCATCTGGCTTTTTACACGACGGCGAATTTTCTTTTCCACCTGCATAACACCAATTTCACTTTCCATTACGGAATAGATTTTCTCAAGACGGCTAACAACACTATTATTTTCTAATAATTCCTGCTTATCAGAAATCTTTAAACTCAAATGAGAAGCAACAACGTCCGAAAGCTTTCCTTCATCTTCTATTTCATTGGTGCTTTCTATCACTTCAGCTGGGATTTTCTTATTTAGTTTCACATATTGACTGAATTTACCAATAACCGAACGGTTCAACGCTTCAAGCTCATCCACCGCATCATCATTTGCTACAACTTCTGATGTATTAGCTTCAAAAAACTCTTCCGTTTGGACGAAATCGTCTATTTTAATTCTCTCAACGCCTTCAACTAGAACTTTTACAGTTCCATCAGGAAGTTTTAATAATTGTAGTACGGTTGCCAAAGTCCCTATGCGATATATATCATCAACCCCTGGTTCATCAAGGTTTGCATCCTTTTGAGCCACAAGTAGGATTTTTTTCTCAGAATCCATAACTTGTTCTAGTGCTTTAACCGATTTATCGCGACCAACAAAAAGCGGTACGATCATGTGCGGGAAAACAACGATATCTCTTAGTGGTAGTACAGGATATGTTTTACTCATAAGGCATCCAAAATAATTAAAATATGTAATACTATTGTGTAAATAAGATTTAAGAATTCACTATGGCTTTTTCAAGACCATGAGACGAAAAAGCTGAAACTTATTTAATTAAGCGCCAGCTCCGGCTTCATCTTTCTTCTTATCAGCATAGATATAAAGCGGTTGTGCGTTTCCGGTTACAACTTCGCCATTAATAACAACTTCTTGAACACCTTCAAGTCCTGGGAGTTCGAACATAGTTTCAAGAAGAATATCTTCCATAATTGAACGAAGTCCGCGCGCTCCCGTTTTTCTGGTGATTGCTCGCTTTGCAATGGCAAGCAGCGCATCATCCGTAAAACGCAATTCAACATCTTCCATAGAGAAAAGACGTTGATATTGTTTCACAAGTGCATTTTTAGGAAGGCTCAAAATTTGAACCAAAGCATCTTCATCAAGATCGGTAAGTGAAGCAAGAACAGGTAAACGACCAATGAATTCAGGGATCAAACCGAATTTAACCAAATCTTCCGGCTCAGCCTGAAGAAGTAAATCGCCAATTGAATGATCTTCTGCGCTCGTAACATTCGCACCGAAACCAATTGATTTACCTTCGTTACGGTCCGCAATAACTTTATCTAGACCTGCGAAAGCACCACCACAAATAAACAGAATATTTGTTGTATCTACTTGAAGGAATTCTTGTTGTGGATGTTTACGGCCTCCTTGGGGCGGAACACTTGCTACTGTGCCTTCCATAATTTTTAAAAGCGCTTGCTGCACACCCTCACCTGAAACATCTCGTGTGATGGACGGGTTATCCGATTTACGGCTAATTTTATCAACTTCATCAATATAAACGATCCCGCGCTGCGCACGTTCAACATTATAATCTGATGCTTGTAAAAGTTTTAGAATGATATTTTCTACGTCCTCACCAACATAACCCGCTTCGGTAAGCGCTGTTGCATCAGCCATAGTAAACGGTACATCCAAGATGCGCGCCAGCGTTTGCGCGAGTAGCGTTTTACCGCACCCAGTGGGCCCAACAAGAAGAATATTTGATTTAGAAAGCTCAATTTCATCATTCTTAGTAGAATGATGTAAACGTTTATAATGATTGTGAACTGCGACAGATAATACTTTTTTCGCAAGTTCTTGACCAATGACATAATCTTCTAGAACTTTTAAAATTTCGGCCGGGGATGGAACACCCGAATCTGACTTGTTAACTGCGGTTTGGCTCTCTTCTCTGATAATATCCATACACAGCTCAACACACTCATCACAAATGAACACAGTAGGCCCTGCGATAAGTTTTTTCACTTCGTGTTGGCTTTTGCCACAGAAAGAGCAAAATAGTGTACTTTTTGTATCACCAGACTTTGATTTAGACATAAGGTCAATATTCCTAAATTTTTATTTGTGGTCTTACGTTTTATTTTGCAAAACCATCTATCGTTAATACGAACGTAATCACCATTCGGTTTTTTGCAACCCCATAAGCAAATTAATTACATTCTATGATATTTCAACTTAAAATTTTGTGAAGAAATATCAATATTAAAAACATCTATAACTCAAATGTGGAAACAATTAATTAACAACTATAAAAAAATCGAACTTTTTTACTAATTATTTCAATAATTATTAGTCTTCTGACGCTCCATCAGGACGTTCAGAATATATTTCGTCAATAAGACCGAATTTCTTGGCTTCTTCAGGTGACATAAAATTATCGCGTTCCATAGCCTTTTCAACTTCAGATAATTTTTTACCTGTGTGATCCACATAAATTTGATTTAATCTTTTTCTTAAAGCCAAAATTTCATTTGCCTGAATTTCAATGTCAGTTGCTTGACCTTGTGCGCCACCCGATGGTTGATGAATCATTATACGGCTGTTCGGAAGAGAAAAACGCTGACCAGGCTCTCCTGCGGCTAAAAGTAATGATCCCATTGAACACGCTTGACCGATACAAATTGTTGTCACTTTTGGACGGATATATTGCATCGTGTCATATATCCCTAAACCTGATGTCACAACGCCGCCAGGGGAATTAATATAAAAAGCGATATCTTTTTTTGGATTATCTGCTTCAAGAAATAGCAATTGCGCCGTAATGAGTGCTGATACACTATCATTCACTTGTCCTGTAAGAAATATGATACGCTCTTTCAACAGACGCGAAAAGATATCGAATGAACGTTCACCTCTACTTGTTTGTTCAACAACCATTGGTACTAAGTTATTCATTTTTGTATCGACGATATCGCTCATTTAAGCATCCTTTATAATTTATCAATCATATTAATCAAAAAAAATTGAGAGCCACAACATATATTGCGGCTCTCAACAATTTATAAACTTTATTTCTATTTGTCAGCTTTTTTTGCAGAAGCTTTTTTCGCTGGTGCTTTTTTAGCAGCAGTTTTCTTTGCAGCAGCCTTCTTAGCAGGCGCCTTTTTCGCAGCTGCTTTTTTAGCGGCCGCTTTCTTCTTCGCTG
>NZ_CBFIEP010000025.1:0-21529 GCF_965661635.1 Pseudemcibacter sp.
ACCGTCTTCTCCGCGCTTCCAGTTCTATTTGATTTGTTAGAGTGTTTACGTGTCATCTTCGTTCCTTCGTCATTACGATGAAACAAAAACACTCTCTTATGCAATACCCTTAATTAGTCCAACTTGGTCTGACGGGATACAATTCCCAGAAAATTTCACCTTAGTCTAGCCAACACAACTTTTTTTTCAATTGGAAAATAGTGTGCTATGATTAAAATAAAAAATCATAATGGGTGGTCAATGCGGGATTTACATTTATTGGATTATGGGGCTATCGGGCTTTATTTTCTTATACTTTTTTTGGTCGGCGTCTTTACGATGCGCTCAAAAACAGAAAGCGGTGAAACGGAATCCTTCCTTGCCGCTGACCGTGATATGAACCTTTTCCAAACCACAAGCACGACGGCGGCCGGCGATCTCGGTGGTGGTTTTAGCATCGCCATGGGCGGCCTTGGATTTACACTTGGTTTTTCCGCTTCTTGGCTCATCGGCGTATCGGCGTTGAGTATCGTTTTGGTGTCTTTCTTAATGGTCCCTAAAGTAAAAAACTGGGCTGATAAAATGAAGGGATTAACCACAGGCGATTTATTTGAAACCCGCTATGACCGAAAGACAGGAACCGTTGCCGCAATTGTTATTGGCCTTGCATGGTCCGCATTTGTTGGTGGTCAAATCATGGCCGGCGGAAAATTATTACAAGCTACTATGAATTTTGATCTGACGATCGCTACCCTTGTTGTCGGTATTATTATCGTTGCCTATACGGCGATGGGGGGACTTAAAGCTGTGATCTATACCGATGTATTTCAAATGGTAATTTTAATGGTGGGTATCGTTTTTATTCTTGTCCCTATTGGCCTTATTAAAGTCGGTGGTTTTGGAAACATGATGGATACACTTGCCGCGAACCCTGATACTGCACCCATGCTTGATTGGACGGCGGCGGGCTGGAAACAAATTCTTGGTTGGTTTTTTGCCGTTATCCCAATTTGGTTTATTGCCATCGTTGGATTGCAGCGCATCGTTGCCGCACGTGATGTTAAAACGGCGCAGCGTGCTTTCTTCTTAACGGGCATTCCAATTGAATGGCCATTATTCGCGGTCGGCAGCACGATGGTCGGAATGTTTGCCCGTATTTTAATGCCCGAACTTGCCGATCCTGAACTCGCTACACCTTATATGATTATGACGTTACTGCCTGTTGGGTTAGGTGGACTTGTCATTGCAGCCTATATCGCAACCGTTATGTCCACCGCTGATAGCTGCTTAATCGGCCCGGTCGCCATTTTCACAAATGATATCTATAAAAAATTACTAAACCCAAATGCCAGCGACGCGCAATTGATCAAAGTGGCACGAATTTCTACCATTATTTTAGGGGCCTTTACAATTGCTTGCGCATTTCTTGTTCCAAACATTCTTGATTTGATACTCTATGCTTATACCTTCGGGGCGGCGGGGATATTCTTTCCAATGCTTGGGTTACTTTTTTGGAAACGGGCCACAGCAACCGGCGCTTTCTGGAGCATCATCTTCGGTGGTTCATCTGCTGTGATCTGGACTGTTATGGGTGAACCTATGGGCTTTACTTCATCATATTTAGGATGGGCTATATCGCTACCGACACTTGTGATTATTTCACTCATGACAAAACACAGCGAAGAAGAAGACTTAGAAACTTTTTACTGATTAATGACTTTTGGCATAGCCAGAAATTCCGCATATCATATTATCAAAACAATTCATCGGCACAACCTAAGGAAAACACATGTTAAAATTATTATTACTCTCGATCTCTTTATCATTTACTTTCTTAAGTTCCGCGATGGCTGGCCCATTTGATGACATAAAAACCTATAATCGAGATGACTATAGTCGCGAGATCACGCAATGTGATGTTCTCGCCTCACATTTTAATGATCCTGAACGAATTACAGATGGCGTCACACAAGATGACATGGATAAACCCGCCGCAATTAAGGCATGTTTAGAAGCGGTTGCAAACGATCCTGAAAACCCCAGATTAAATTACCAATTGGCAAGTGCCTATGCCTATTCCGGTCTTCATGAAGAAAGCGATCCTTACAGAATAAAAGCATTGAATGCAGGATATCCACAATCATTATTCGTAATCGGTTACATTCGACTAGAAGGATGGGATGGCCGTGGTTCAGATGCTGTATCCCGTCAGACCAAGTTGGACTAATTAAGGGTAAGGTTTTCTTCTGTTTTCATAATTTCATTAGCATTCATTTAGTGGTTTTGTACATTAAATAAATAACCAGTCATTTATTTAATTCCAAGATTTATTTTATCTTGCCTCGCGATATAAACTTGATAGATTTAAAGGGTCACGCACTTTAAGCTATAAAATATGGGCCTATACAATGCCATTATCACGCATTTTTACCGTCATTCTCTTCTCCATCACTTTATGTGCCTGCTCAAACGAAGAAGGCATAAAGAATAAAAACGATCCCCAATTAGATTTGAAGTCTGAATTAACTGACCTTGTTGAATTGGATGGAGCATCCCCTATTGAAATATCTGGTGTTCAAATGATTTTAATTAAAAACGGCGAGATTGCCTTTGAACATGCTGCAGGCGCGGCGCGAAGATTAGAAAATGTGGCAATCCCTTTAACCAACGACCATAAAGTAAGAATTGCCTCGATATCTAAATTTGTTCTTACAGCTGCATTTATGACTTTAGTTGAAGAAGGTAAAGTAGACTTAGATGCTGATGTTTCAGATTACTTAGGCTTCACATTAAGAAATCCAAATTTCCCAGACAAAATAATTACAACTAGACAAGTTGTCTCTCACACTTCTTCCATTCGTGATGGTGCCTATTATTTCATGGGATCATCCGAAAACTTCCAGGACTTTTTTATTCCAGGAGGCAATAGCGACCGAAGTGCCCAACATTATGACAATGGAAATCATTTCGCCAACGGAGCCAATCAAGGACCAGGTGGTTATTTCACATATTCAAATTTAAATTTCGGAATTTTATCAGGTATCGCTGAAAAAGTTTCCGGTCAACGCATGGATACCTTCGTTAAAGAAAGGCTGCTTGATAAACTCGGACTTTCATCAAGCTTTAGTGTGTGTACTTTATACCCAAATAATTTTGAAAGCCTTGCCACACTTTATCGTCGTGGTGATGGCGGCGAAACTTGGGATACAGATGGCCCATGGGTTGAGCAAGTAGATGGTGACGCTATTCGTTGCTACTATGAAAGTGAAAGCTATTCCCGCGGTGAAACTCCGGATTTATTACCTTTAGACAATTATAAGTTAGGCCAAAACCCTACCCTATTCTCGCCGCAAGGCGGTCTTCGTGCATCATCACGTGATTTGGCCGTAATCATGCAGATGCTTTTAAATGCAGGGATGCATAACGGAGAACAGGTTTTAACTACATCATCAATTTCCGAAATGATGAAAACAGTATGGCAATATGACTCTAACCTTAATAACGGGCATACCGGCGGTGAATCCGTCGAAGGTGACAAAACGGCAGAAGGCATGATGACGGCATATGGTTTATCCACGCATATCGTTGATTTAAAAGATTGGGGACTATCCACAGAAAGCAGAATTTTATACGGGCATCTAGGTTCCGCCTATGGATTACAAGGCCAATTTTGGGTTGACCCCGTCAAAAAAGATGGGATCATAACCTTTATAACGGGTGTAGGCGATGATCCGGGCAAAGCAAAAGCAACCATTCCACTTTATGCAATTGAAGAAGTTCTGCTTAAACTTAGTTTAAAAGGTTTAGATACCTTATAAAAACAATAAGCCTTTACTGTTTTTCTGCTTCAAAAACTTCATCGATAGGGATTTGAATGCCGTTTGCAATATGATTAGTTCTAGCAGCTAATGAAACAATTTTAATCAATTCAGCATGTTGATCATCCGTCATGCCTTTTGCTTTTGCCATTGCCGTATGCGAATGAACACAATATGTGCAGCTGTTTGCAATAGAAACGGCGATATAAATCATTTCCTTAGTCACAGGATCAATTAAAGAAGGTTCAGCCATAACTCTTTTGACATCAGCCCATGTGCGTTCCAAAAGGTCTTCATCAAGCGCTATATATTGCCACATGTTATTGATAAAATCAGAATTTCTTGTTTCTCTAATATCATCAAAAACCGCCTTAACTCTTGGGTTTTCCTCAAGGTTGTCAATTGGTTTGATCGTCGCCATTTCTATTCTCTTTCATATAATTCATCTGATACTTCATAATTTTGTAATCATTTTTACTTATTTATTATAATTTAGCATAGCAAAATCGATAAAAGGCTCCATCAATTATAGCCTTTTGATTACAATTAAATTATAAAGAATTAGAATTCAAATATTTATGGTATGCTAATTAATGGGCACGTTTTCACTATTCTTAATCTTGATATTATTAATGATTATCTTTTTTGTGTTAGGCAAAAATAAATCATTATTAATGGTCAAAGGTAATATAAGAAATCTACATTCTCGTCCCGTTCATTATGGCTATTCGGTAGGAATAAACAGTTTTATACCGGGCTTTTGCATTCTTGCTATTTGGATGTTAAGCGAAGGGTATATTATTGATAAGCTTCTTATTTCTCATCTTGGTGAAAAATCTGCAAACTTAGCGTCTTTTGAACTTACTAACTTATTAAATTCAATAAAAGAATACTTTGAAAGTGCAAATCCTAACCCAGAACTCCTTAGACATGTAGAATATTACATCACAACATCCGAGCGGATCGCATGGACATTTTTCTTAAGTGCGATAGCTGCTTGCTGTTTTTCAGGGTTTCGCACTCTTAACAATATCAAACCCGACATCAATTCAAGAAATAATTTGGAATTTATAATTAAAATAGTTTTAGTTATTTTTTCTGTTATTGCCGTTATCACAACAATTGGCATTGTTTTTTCATTACTTTTTGAAAGCATCCGTTTCTTTGATCAAATTTCTATTACTGAATTTGTCTTTGGCACACAATGGAGCCCGCAAACCGCTATTCGCATCGATCAAGTCGGAAGCTCAGGGGCATTTGGCGCAGTCCCTTTATTCTTAGGTACAATGTTAATAACGGCGATAGCAATGTTTATAGCAGGTCCGATAGGTTTAATGTCTGCCATATATATGGCTGAATTTGCAAGTGACCGTATAAGAAATATTGCTAAGCCTCTTCTCGAAATCCTTGCCGGCATCCCTACAGTTGTTTATGGGTTTATAGCGGCACTCGTTGTAGCCCCGTTCATTCGCAATGTTGGTGAGGCAATCGGTCTTGAAATTGCATCAGAAAGTGCCCTTGCAGCAGGTATCGTGATGGCTGCTATGATTATTCCTCTAATATCTTCTCTTTCAGATGATGTCATAAGTGTTGTCCCTAAAAGCTTACGTGAAGGATCTTTAGGTCTTGGAGCAACCAAAACTGAAACAACAATAAAAGTTATCTTGCCTTCTGCTTTGCCCGGAATTGTTGGGGCACTATTACTAGCCACTTCACGCGCGATCGGTGAAACAATGATCGTGGTCATGGCAGCTGGCATGGCCGCAAATTTAACAATCAACCCACTTGAAGCCGTAACCACAGTTACGGTACAAATTGTTACATTACTTACAGGAGACCAAGAATTTGCCAGTGCAAAAACACTTTCTGCCTTTGCCTTAGGATTAGCGCTTTTTATTACAACTTTAGCGCTAAATGCTTTTGCGCTTTATATCGTAAGAAAATATAGGGAAGAATATGACTGATAATTCCTCTGATAATCTTTATATTTCGAAAGTTGACTGGAACTCTAAAGAGCAAAAAGATCGTTTAAAAAAACGATATCTTATAGAGCGTATTTTTAAAGGGTTTGCGATTGCATCACTTCTATCTGCTTTAGTGGCATTGTTCGTCGTCTTAGCAAGTGTATTTATAACAGGGGTTAGTGGTTTTAAAGAAACACGAATTACACTTGATATAAATATGGATGAACGCATTGTCGGTGATCTTTCATCAATGTCCGATGAAGAATTAAGGCGGCATATTCCGTCCATAAATGCTAACCAAATGATAATTAATGCGCTGCGAGAAAAATTTCCCAATGTAACCAGTAGACGTGAAATATTTGAGATGCTTCGACTATTTAGTGTTGGCGCACAGACAGAAATTCGTAACTCATTATTAAATGATCATAACTTAATAGGTGAAACCGTTACGATGAACCTAAAAGCATCTAGTGATGTAGACATGCTGATTAAAGGTAAAATTTCACGAGAAATAATAGAGGGTGACCGCAAAATTTCTGATCAACAATTACAATGGATTGATCAATTCATTCAGGAAGGCAAAATAATTCAAGGCTTTAATTGGTCATTCTTTACATCTGGTGACAGTAGAGAACCAGAACTCGCTGGCATCTGGAGCGCCACTGTTGGTTCATTGCTGACTTTACTAGTTACATTTGTGATATCTTTTCCTGTCGGAGTTGGTTCCGCTATTTACTTAGAAGAATTCGCACCAAGAAACCGCTTTACGGACCTAATTGAAATTAATATTAATAATTTAGCAGCTGTTCCCTCAATTATTTTTGGTCTTTTAGGACTGGCTATTTTTATTAATATTATGGAATTGCCTAGATCCGCTCCACTTGTCGGTGGATTAACGCTCGCGTTAATGACATTGCCTACCATCATTATTACGGCGCGTGCAGCAATAAAAGCCGTTCCGCCATCTATTAAAGAAGCAGCAATTGGTTTAGGTGCTTCAAAAATGCAAACTGTATTTCATCAGGTGTTACCCCTTAGTATGCCAGGTATAATGACAGGCTCTATTATTGGAATGGCACAGGCTCTTGGCGAAACAGCCCCATTATTGATGATTGGAATGGTAGCGTTTATTGTTGATACGCCCAGTAGCATAACCGAAGCCGCAACTGTCCTGCCCGTACAAGTCTTTTTATGGGCAGACAGCCCAGAACGAGGATTTCTTGAAAAAACGTCCGCAGCAATTATGGTATTGCTATTATTTCTTATCATAATGAATAGTTTGGCCATTTGGCTTAGACATAGATTTGAGAAAAAACAGTAAGCTTATGAATGTATTTAATGTAAATGATAACTTGGAAAACAAAATGACGGCCAATAGCCCTAAAATCTCTGCTAAAAAAGTTAATGTTTTTTATGGTGAAAATCATGCACTCAAAGACATCAGTCTTGATATTAATCCAAATCAGGTCACGGCACTAATTGGTCCTTCAGGATGTGGTAAATCAACTTTCTTACGTTGCTTGAACAGGATGAATGATACGATAGACATTTGCAGAGTAGAAGGAACAATCACGCTTGATAATCAAAATATAAATGATAAAGCTCTTGATGTTGTGCAACTTCGGGCTCGTGTCGGAATGGTATTTCAAAAACCAAACCCATTTCCAAAATCTGTTTATGATAATATTGCTTATGGCCCAAGACTACATGGCATTGCTAAGAATAAAAATGATTTAGACGACATCGTTCAATCAAGCTTAAAAAAGGCGGGTCTTTGGAATGAGGTACATGATAGACTAGATGAATCAGGAACGTCTTTGTCAGGTGGACAGCAACAAAGGCTTTGTATAGCAAGAACGATTGCAATTGAACCAGAGGTCATTTTAATGGATGAACCATGTTCTGCCCTTGACCCAATCGCCACCGCTATTATCGAAGAGCTTATAGAAGATTTAAAAACAAGGTATGCAATTGTAATTGTTACACATTCAATGCAGCAGGCCGCAAGAATATCACAAAAAACAGCATTTTTTCATTTAGGAAAACTAATGGAAATGGGCGACACGACGACCATCTTCACTAATCCTAGACATGAAAAAACAAAAGATTATATTACGGGTCGTTATGGTTAAAACCGAAGGAATTCATCATGCCTAATTCACATATTGTTAGCTCATTTGGCGAAGATATTAAGAATTTACGTCAAAAAATAGTTGAAATGGCGAAACTTGTTCAAGAACAGTTCAATAATGCAGAAAAAGCCTTGGTTGAAAGAGATCTTAAATTAGCGAGTAGCGTAAAAGATCGTGATGCAATTGTCGACCAAATAGAACAAGAAATAGAACAAAAAGCCATAGAATTGATTGCTACACGTTCTCCAATGGCAGACGATTTACGCGAAATAATATCCGCGATTAAAATCTGTAATGCACTCGAAAGAATTGGTGATTACGCCAAGAACTTATCAAAACGTGTTCCCGTCATTAATGAAGAGAAGCAATTTGTGGCTAACACCACCGTCATCAGTCAAATGATTTCCATAATCAACGATATGACGGAAGATGTAATTGATGCTTACAATACGAAGGACGCCGATAAAGCCATATCCGTATGGACACGCGACTTAGCCGTGGATAATTTATACGATAGTTTCTTCAGAGAGTTACTAACGCATATGATGGAAAACCCAAGATCAATCACAAGCGCTACTCATTTATTATTTATTGCAAAAAATGTTGAGCGTGCCGGTGATCATCTAACGAATATAGCAGAAATTATATATTATATTATAGAAGGCCGGACTATTGAAATGGTAAGACCTAAAGGTGACTTAAGCAACGAAACGTCATTCTAAACTTTATGAAACTAATAATATTGCAATCGGAAAAGCCATTACTGATAACAAGGTTTGAAGTGAAATAATAGTTGCCATCAATGGTGCATCTCCCCCCATTTGTTTTGCAAGCGCATAACCGGCTGATGAAGTTGGAGCAGTAGCAAAAATAACCGCAACGACTTTCATTTCATTAGATAAATTAAAATAAACAGCCAGCCAATAGACCGTTAGCGGGAAAATTACTAATTTCGCAATAGTTGTCAACACTGCATCAATAGAATGACCGCCCAATTGACCAAACCTTAAACCCGCACCAACGCATATTAATGCGAGCGTCAATGCCGCGCCACCAAGTGATCCGGTTAGCTCATGAATAATAGGTAGCCCCCCTAATCCCATCATATTAAAGAGCAGACCTAATAATATTGCAACAATAAAAGGGTTTCTTGAAATTTCTTTTAATAACAGAAGCTTGCTACTCTCATTACTCTTAAGCATATAAGTCATCATTATAACAGTGACTAAATTTGAAAAGGTTACGAGTAAAGCGACCGCAATCGTGCCAATCAACTCTCCTGTCTCACCTAAATATTGACTAGCAATAGCAAGCGCCACGAAAGAATTATGTCGACCACTGCCCTGTAATATAGAAGTCAAAGATGTTGCCTTTATTTTCAATACTTTCCCTATGAAAAACGAAAAACCGAAAGCCGCAACAAAACCGCCTATAATGGCATAGGAAAAATATTCAAACGAAAAGGCCCCTAAATCTATAACCGATGTTTTATTAAATAAAAGACTTGGAAATAATACCCAGTAAGAAAGTGAATTTACTTTGAACCAAATATGATCATCTTGAATAAGAGAAATTCGAAGAACCCTTCCCAATAAAATAATCAGGAAAATAGGAGCAATTAAAACCGCTAAATCAAGCATAACAAAAATACCCTAACCAAGGCGCTCACAAAGAATTTACTTAACAACCATTGCGTGATTGAAGGTCTTCAGTGCATAATTGCCATTAAATGAATGTATAGGGAAAAATGAATAATGGAAACACGTTTATTCATATCAATCATATTAATCATATGGTTTGCAGGTGCAAATGCTTTCGCAGATCAAAAAGGCCAATTTGAAATTGTCAGTAATTCTCAAGAAATTTTTGGTGATGAATTATCATCACTCTATAATGAAATAATTGCTAAAGATGAAAATATTGCGTTGGAAATACAGGTGCCAGAAAATTACAATTCTGAAAACCCTCCAGGCATAATGGTTTATGCAGGGTCACCAAATTTTGTGCGCCCCCCTGCAGGTTGGTTAAGCGTTATGAAAGACAAAAATCTTATATGGGCAGCTTCCACAAGATCAGATAATGCTTCATCTATTTTTCAAAAAACATTGCTCGCCATGGCTTCTGTACCTTTAATTCAAAAAGACTATAATATTGATAAAACAAGAATTTACATTACAGGCGAAGGCCGCTCCGCGAGTAGGACTGCTTTAGATCACCCAGAACTTTTTACAGGCGCAATACTGATGGGAAAGAGATTATGGGAAGATAATGCAAGAGAAAAAATAAAACGCTCTATGGATAACGGTTTTGTTTTTGTAACACGGGAAAGAAACGCTTTTCCACAAGGCACCCGAGAAGCTTATTATAGATTTAAGTCTGCCGGCGTTGATAAATTACAATTGTTTTTTATTCAAGGTGCACGCAGATATAATAGATTGCGCTTCTCAGAATCTATCGATTTTTTAGACGGATAGTTTCTACAGTCCTATCAATATAGGGTATGACTGTGACATCGTTTTTAAAATACAAAAATTTCGGCAACTTTATGTTTTATAGAATTATCCTCATCATATTTATATTAAGCACACCTCTTATTGGCTATGCGCAAGATGATCGTCTTAGAACAACAGGGAAATTTGAATTTAATACAACCAGTGCAGAGATTCTAGGCGAAGAGTATGCGATTAATTATGAAGAAGTACTGGCCCCGGATGAAAGCATTAAATGGACAGTGCATGTGCCTGAAAATTATGACCCAGCTTATCCCCCGGTCTAATAGTTCAAATCACTGAGAGGAACCTGGCCATATTACCTTTTGGATGGAATACAGCTTTAAAAGAAAAGAATTTAATTTGGATCTCTTTAAATAAAACAGGACGACTTACACCAAATAAAGAAATGCTACTTTCAGTATTATCAACGGCATTTATAGATATAAAATACCCAATAAACACAGATCGCATATATATATCCTCTATAATGGAAAGCTGTATATCAGCTAGCGCAGCGATGCAATTTTATCCAACAATTTTCAAGGGCGTCATTTATACGTCTTGTTTACCGATTAATTGGAAAAATGATATTCCTAATACGATCGAAGAAATGAAAAATAACAGATATGTTTTTATATCTGGTAGTGATAATAATTTGGAAAGAGAAATGAGGAGAATGGTCAGAAAATATGAAAATTCCGGCTTAGAGAAAATTCAGTATATGAACATACCTCAACTTGCTTACGGTAAAAACTTAAACCGACGAAGACTTATCGAGTTTATAGAATTTCTTGATACGCGCGACTAAAGTCATTTATATAAATATTTCAAAAATTTAGGTTTTTTACGTGCTTGACTAGCCTGTTCATATGCATATGCAGCTTCAATTAATAGCGCTTCGCTATATTCTCGCCCTACAAATGATAACGAGACTGGAAGAACATGAATGTATCCCATCGGAACTGTTATCGACGGATATCCGCTAACAGCAGCATAGGAGGATGTTCCCCCTCCGCTTGGATGGTCACCATTAATAAGATCTTGACTATTCGCAGGGTTCCGCGATGGCATCACAATTAAATTAAGGTCATGCTTATCCATCAATTCATCTATAAGCTTTTGCATCGCATTTTTACTATTCGACAATGCATCTAAATAGTCTTTATCAGTTATCGGCCCCTTCTCTTCTGAACGGATAAAAGTTTCTTGCTTAAAGTAAGGCATTTCAGTGGATTGGTTTTCTATATTAAAAGCAATTAAATCAGCGAGCGTTTTTGTTTTCACTGTCCCAGGCGTATTTTCTAAATAAGCATTCAAATAATGCTTAAATTCGTAACGAAGGACAATTCCTTCTGCTTCCCCAATCCCGTCACGGTCACCAAATTCAATGTTGTCAACAATTACCGCTCCACTTGCTTTCATAATATTGATGCTATCATCAAAAATCTTTGGTAAATCGTCATGCATCCGAAATGGGGTTCTAATGACACCGATCCTTTTTCCCTTTAAGCCACCTTTATTTAAATAGTTTTCATATTTAATTTTTATCTGCGGTTGTTTTAATGTGACAGGGTCCTCAGGGTTTTTCGTAACCATTGTTGTAAGCAGATAAGCTGCATCAGCAACACTTCTGGTCATTGGTCCTGCAGTATCTTGAGCAGCCGCTATGGGAATAATCCCTGTTCTACTAACAAGTCCTACGGTCGGCTTAATGCCAACTACGCCATTATAAGCGGCGGGACAAACTATTGAGCCGTCCGTTTCCGTTCCTATCGTCAATGTTGCTAAATTTGCTGCGGCTGCGACACCGGATCCGGAACTTGATCCACATGTATTTGCGGTTAGTAAATATGGGTTTCTTGTTTGCCCTCCCATACCACTCCAACCACTTGAACTATTAGTCGACCTAAAATTCGCCCATTCACTTAAATTTGTTTTTCCTAAAATGATCGCACCCGCTTCTCGCAAACTTGACGCTAACGGTGAATCTTCTTTTGCATAGTTCTCTTTTAACGCCAACGAGCCCGCCGTCGTCGGCATATTATCCTTTGTATCAATATTATCTTTTAGAAGCACAGGAATACCATGCAAAGGCCCCCTAACGTTGCCATTTTTACGCTCTCTGTCAAGTGCCGCCGCCGTTTCCAACGCATCAGGGTTTATAGATATAACCGCATTAAGGTGTGGGCCATTTTTATTCAGCTTTTCTATTCTTTCCAAGTAAAGCTCTACCACCTTTACGGATGTATACTCACCACTTTGAAAGGCATTATTAAGTTCCAAAACGGTAATTTCATCAAGCTCAAAATCGGCAATTTGTGCGGTAGCTAATTGTGAACAGAATAATAATGATAAAAATACAATTTTAACTCCCTTAATCATTATTTTTTCTCCTTAAAATAATCCTTTAACCCTTTATCGTAAGGTCTTGTTATTATGGTATTTTCTGTAATTATACCTGTCACTAATTCATTGGGCGTTACATCAAAAGCTGGACTTCTGGTTTTAGTATTTTTTGCTGCGACTGGGTTCCCTAAAATGGTCGTGATTTCATCACCGCTACGCTCTTCTATTGGAATGTCTTTACCGCTCGGTGTATTCATATCAATTGTCGATGACGGACACGCAACATAAAATGGGATATCAAAATATTTTGCGAGAATAGCAACCCCAAGCGTTCCAATTTTATTGGCAACATCGCCATTTGCAGCGACCCTATCTGTTCCGACAATAACCAAATCAATTTCGCCTGATGCCATCATATGCGCAGCCATACTATCTGTAATCAATGTCACATCAATTCCTGCTTTATCCAATTCCCATGATGTTAATCGTGTGCCCTGAAATAGTGGCCTGGTTTCATTAGCATAAACTTTAAACTTTATCCCATCATGATGCGCTAGATACATCGGCGCCGTCGCCGTCCCAAGGATAGAGGTCGCGAGCGACCCTGCATTACAATGAGTCATGACGCCCATATTTTCTTTTATCAAATCGCTTCCCATTTTAGCGAGACCATAGCTGATTTGCCGATCTTCCTCATGAATTGCTTCCGCTTCCACTATTAATTTCTTATATAATTCAGAAGCACTTACGACTTTCATTTCCATGATTGCACCAACCATACGCTTCATCGCCCAATTTAAATTAACAGCTGTGGGCCGCGAACTATCAAGATAGCGTGCTACATTAATTGTTTTTTGAATAAATTCATCCGGTGATAAATCTTTATATTTTTTAAGCTCTACACATAAGCCATAAGCGGCAGCGACCCCGATGGCTGGTGCCCCTCTCACTTTTAATTGCTGTATTGTGTGCCAAACTTGCTCCGCATTATCATGTTTTTCTATTATGACATCATGAGGAAGTCTTGTTTGATCCAAAATAAAAAGCCCCTCTTCTTTCCATTCCACGGAAAGGGGTAAGTCGCTAGCAATAAGATTTACAGGAGGCAAAATAATTTTCCTTATGATTGAACAGTTTATATCTTTTCATAATCTAATATGTTCTTTAGTATAAAGGCAAATAATGCTTTCAAAAAATGGGCGAATAAGTATGTGCGGTATCGCAGGGATCATTAATTTTTCCGGTCAAACTCCATCGGAAGATTTATTAAAACTAATGACTGATGTTATTGAACATCGAGGGCCCGATGGCTCTGCGGCTTATATTTCAGTTGGCATCGCGTTCGGCCATCGCCGATTATCAATCATCGACCTTGCAGGTGGTCATCAACCTATGACCACATCTGATGACCGCGTCACAATTACTTATAATGGTGAAATATATAATTTTCCTGAGTTACGAGAAGAATTAAAAGCACTAGGTTATCAATTTAAAACAAGCAGTGATACCGAAGTTATACTTCAAGCATATCATGCCTGGGGACCAAAAAGTGTCGAACGAATTCGCGGCATGTTTGCCTATGCTATCCACGATAAACAAAATAATGAAGTGTTCATCGCCCGAGACAGGCTGGGTATAAAACCTTTATTTTACGCGCAATTATCCGGTGATACTTTTGTATTTGGCTCTGAGCTAAAATCTTTAAAACTACATCCAAATTTTAATTCAAGTCTCAGAACAGAAAGTACGGAAGAGTATTTCGCCTTAGGGTATGTTCCTGAGCCCCATACTATTTATAAAAACGTCATGAAACTAGAACCGGGTCATACGCTACTTATAAATACCATGACAGGCAGAATTGAGAATAATCAATATTGGAATATTGAATTTAATTCTGATTATAAAGGGTCATTCAATGATGCGTCGAGAGAATTAGATGCCCGTGTTGAAGAAGCCGTGCGCATTAGAATGCGGGCTGATGTTCCGCTTGGTGCATTTTTATCAGGCGGGGTTGATTCAAGCGCCGTCGTTGCCAATATGGCAAAAAATAGCGCTGATCCGGTCAATACTTGTTCAATCGGTTTTAAACAGGCGGATTTTGACGAATCTGATTATGCTGATCAAATTGCTGAACAATATAAAACATCCCATAAATCAAAATTTGTTGATCCAAACGATTTCTCCTTAGTTGACAAATTGATGGATTATTATGATGAACCTTATGCTGATAGCTCAGCATTGCCAACTTTCCGCGTTTGCGAACTTGCCCGCGAAAATGTTACCGTTGCCCTTTTCGGTGATGGCGGGGACGAACATTTAGCGGGTTATCGTCGTTATAAATTACAAATGTTCGAGCAAAACTTAAGATCCAAAATACCTTCCGCCATTCGAAAACCAATTTTTGGCACTTTAGGGTCAATCTATCCTAAAGCAGACTGGGCACCTCGTATTTTCAGAGCAAAAACCACATTCCAAGGAATAGCAAGATCACATGTTGAAAGTTACTTTCATGGTGTTTCAATCTTAAAACCGGAAATGAGACAAAAGCTCTATAGCCCTAAAATGAAAAGTGATCTTCAGGATTACACTGCCCTTGAAGTTTTTAATAAGCATGCGTCTGAAACCGATACGGATGACCCGCTTTCAATGATCCAATATTTAGATATCAAAACATACCTAGCCGGCGACATCTTAACAAAAGTTGACAGAGCCTCTATGGCATATTCACTTGAAGTACGTGTTCCATTACTCGATCATGAACTTGTCGGTTGGATAGCGACTTTACCTTCTTCATTTAAATTAAATAACGGTGAAGGAAAATATATATTCAAAAAATCGCTTGAGAAAGATTTGCCCCACGACATTCTGTACCGTCCTAAAATGGGCTTCCGTGTTCCGCTAAAAAGCTGGTTTAGAAATGAATTAAAAGAAAAAATAAAAAGCGCAGTCTTAAGTGAAAGAATGCTTGATAGTGGCTATTTTGATCAAGGATACTTAACAACCTTAATTAACGAGCACCAATCAGGCTTAAGAGATCATAGCGCACCTCTTTGGACATTGATGATGTATGATCAGTTTTTGGCAAGGCACGCTTAAAAATGGACGTTCTGACGATAACCACCCTTTATCCAAATGAACTTGAACCCCGCCACGGTATTTTTATTAAAAATCGATTGAATGCTTTGGACGAGTTAGAAAATTTTAATCGCAAAGTCATTGCGCCCGTCCCACATTGCCCACCTTTAAGGAAGGTTTTCAAAAAATACCAAAAGTATGAAGCACTTCCTGAATATGAAAACCAGGAAGGTATTGATGTTTATCACCCTAAGTTTATCACTTTTCCTGGTGGATATTTTATTGATAATGCAACATCTATGGCCAAGGCAGCAGAAGAAATTATCGAGCAAATATATGACACCGATAATTCCTTTGATTTTGTAGATGGTCAGTTTCTATATCCTGATGGTGTAGCGGCATCTATTGTAGCGAAAGCCCATAAAAAACCGCTTATACTGACGGCACGAGGCAGCGACGTTAATTACTGGATGGATGATAAGAAAGCCCGTGAAAAAATTCTTGATGCCATTGACTATGCCGAGAAGGTTATTTGCGTTAGCCGTGCACTTAAAGAAGCATTACTTAGTTATGGTGTAGAAGAAAAAAAATTGGTAGTGATCTATAATGGTGTTGATCCGGAATGCTTTAATACCAAGGCTCCGATTAATCCTTTAAGAGAAGAATACTATCTTACTGTCGGCAATCTCGTTCCCTTAAAAGGCCATCATATTACATTAAATACATTCTTTGAAATGCCTAAGCAGCGTTTGATAATAGTCGGCAATGGCGAGCAAAGATCCGATTTGAAAAAACAAGCTAAAGATTTGGGTATTCAAGGACGAGTGCAAATGATCAAACATTTAGATCAGAAAAAATTAGCCGAATTTTATGCCGGCGCAACAGCAACAATACTAATGTCTTCTATGGAAGGAATGCCGAATGTTGTTCTAGAAAGCCTTGCGGTCGGAACGCCAGTCGTTGCAACAAACGTTGGTGGTATCCCAGAAGTGATTAATGAACATAATGGTCTTCTTCTGAAAGAAAGAGACGAATATAATCTTTTAAATGCGTTGGAAAAAGTAAAAGAAACCAATTGGAACCGCGAAGAAATTGCAAAAACAGTGAAAGAGTTTCGTTGGCATAATGTCGCCAAAAAACAATTTGCAATTTATCAAGAAGCAATTTCGTAAAATATATTCATTTTTGAAATTAAATGGTCGGGGAGACAGGATTTGAACCTGCGACCCCCTGTACACAAAACAGTTGCGCTACCAGGCTGCGCCACTCCCCGACCGAAGAAACAATTTGAAAACAAATTGTGGTTGGGTTAATACGCGATGCAACGAGTTGGTGCAAGAGTTATTTTCGTAAAAATCACTATTTTTTCATATTTCCAAATGTTGGATAGATGATCTCATCTCCAACGGCAATATTCAACTTATCTGTAAGCCCGCCATTAAGCTCTAGTACGGCTTTGGCTTCACCACCGGAACGTATTAATGATAGTGATCGAGGCTGTTGTGATTTCGCAATCCGAATGATTTTACCATCATCATCAATAAAAAGAATATCAAGTGGAATAAAGGTATTTTTCATCCACATACTGATGCGTTTTTTCTCTTCATAAATGAATAACATTCCATTCATTTCAGGAAGGTTTGTGCGAAACATTAGACCATACTGACGATGGCTATCATCTAATGCTAACTCTATATCAAAATCATAACTGGTGTCTTGGGTTTTAACCGTTAGTTCGCCCGTAGGGAATTTTTCTTGTGAATGAGAATTTTGCGAAAAGAGAATAAAGAACGCGGTAAATAAATTTATAACAATAATTTTTTGCATTCTTGACGCAAAGACAGTTGAACTCATATTTCTTTCCTTTCTTATGATGACCTATTCAATCATCAGAAGACATAATGACAGGAAAGAATGGCAATTTAAAGGCCAAACTTGTGTATTTAAATAAAGCTGAAATGTAAGTCAGAAATTATGTTTCTTTTCTGATAGCGTTTACCATCAATCCACGTTCACCATCACCAACAACAACTGAAAGTGTTTCACCAGGTGTAAGTTGATCCATGTTATAGTGACGTAATACTTCCATATGTACAAAGATATCTTGTCCGCCATCACCACGATTTACAAAGCCATACCCACGAACTTTGTTAAACCATTTCACGGTTACATCAACATAATCCTCGTCAGAATAATCACTTTCATCGATATTGAAATTGCTTTCCGTTTCTGGCTTTTCAACTGCAGTCGAGAGATCAAAACTAAGAATTTTAACCGCTTGTCTACCTTTTGGTCTGTTTGCAGATAAACAAACTACTTTTGCACCTTCTGGAAGGGAACCACGTTCATGTTCTTTAAGAATTGAGAAGTGAACTAGAATATCACCTTTATCACGATTCTCTTGATCATCAGCTTCAATAAAGCCATACCCTTTTACGTCATCAAACCACTTGATTTTACCAACAATCTCATCAAAGTGTTCTGATGTCGAAGCACCCCCTTGGTCTTCAGTAACATTTGCTGACCCCACTTTTAGTTCTTCCGAACTATCAGTCGTCACATCTTTAATTGCGCTGCTACTCATCTTCTTATACTTCCCATAAAATAACTATTTAATTACTTAAAGCTTTTATTTTCAACACCTTGAGATAACCTCTGCAACCTAAACGAGGTTATTAAAAAACAAAAACTTGCTCTAAATCGCTATCATATTCTCTAATTTTTTAAAAAATTAACATATTGAACTTTAGTTCCCGCCACATGTTTTAAAAGTTTATTAAAAAAAAGCCATCAAATCAAGAGATTACTAATATAAAAACTATTGTATTAATAAATTTATTAATAAAAGGTTAATTTTAGTACACACCTCATTATGGGCATTAACAAAAAAAAGGACTGCGAAAAAGCAGTCCTTTTCAACTTAAGATTGTTTAAAAATGGTTACTTATTTATCTTTGCAGAATAATCTTCAACCATTTCTTTGACTTCTTTACGCATCATAAACATACATATCACATTGGGTATGGTCATTAACGCTACGGTAATTAAGGCAATAGTCCAAATGATAGCCGTATCAGAAATAGCCGCTACGAAGAAACCAATCACATACACGCAGCGGTATGGCATTACGGCCTTAGCACCCAATAAATAGGTTATTGCGCGGTCTCCATAATATGACCAGGCAACAGCCGTAGAAAAGGCAAATAATGTGAGTGATATAGCGACAATGTATTTTCCATTTTCACCAAGGAAGCTTTTTGTAAATGCCATGCTCGTAAGCGTCGCTGAATGCACTAAGGACTTCCCGTTTACGACAACGCTGCCATCTTCAAGATTACCATTAGATACTGCAAGCTTTCCAGTAATTGGTATTAACTCACCACTGTCATTTTCTTTTGAGAAAACGACGTCTTCTGCAAAGGAACGAGCATTAATAATTGTCGCTCCGCCAGAAACCATTTTACCACCAATAACTTCAATCTCACCGGTTAACTTTTCAACGGTTGATCCTGGCAGTCCATTTAAATGTTCAAAAAGTTCGGTTTTCTGTGCTGCATTATCTTCTGAATATTCTCCGGCTATAATGCTGAAATCAGCCGCCTGGAATGTATTTTCATATTTTTCCGTCCAAGCACCTGAGGAAAGAATAACCAATCCTGTAAGTGTACAAATCATAATCGTATCAATGAACGGCTCTAGTAACGAAACCATACCTTCAGATACTGGCTCTTCTGTAATCGCGGAAGCATGCGCAATAGCTGAAGACCCCTGCCCAGCTTCATTGGAGAAAAGACCACGTGCCACGCCAATACTAAAGGCCTGTGCAAACACCCCACCAATAAAGCCACCTACGGCTGCCGTCCCTGTAAACGCATCAGCAAAGATTGATACGAAAGATGGAATAACCTGATCGTAATTGGTTATGATCACACAAAATGATCCAATCAAATATAATACCGCCATCGAAGGAACAACACGCGAAGCAAAGCTTGCGATACGTGTTATTCCGCCAATAATAACAAATGCGAGCAAAGCGGAAAGGACAAGGCCACTGATCCACATTTCAATACCAAAGGTACTGTTCATGACCTGCGCAATATTATTGACCTGAGGCATACTACCTGAACCAAACGAACTTAAGACAACCGCCGCTGCAAACACAATAGCGAGAGGTTTCCAACCAAGTCCTCGGTCCATCACATACATTGGGCCACCCGCAACAGTGCCATCATCAGTCGTAATCCTGTATTTATGAGAAAGGGATACTTCAACAAATTTTGTCGTCATCCCCATCGCTGCCGTCATCAGCATCCAGAAAATGGCCGCTGGTCCCCCTAAGTAAATAGCAAGAGCAACGCCCCCCATATTCCCGGTACCAATGGTTCCAGAAAGCGCCATCGACATCGCTTGAAAATGTGATGTTTCCCCGCCAGCTTTACTTTTCTCTTCGGGGTCAAACAGCACGCTCCAAGCATGCTTAAAAAATCTAATCTGTGGGAATTTTAAATATATGGTAAAGAATAAACCTATACCCAACAAGTAATATGGAAACCACGGAGAACTACCCAGATATCCATCAATGAATATCAAAAAATCATTTATTGCTAACATTTAATCCCTCTATTTTAATAACAATTGGTACTGTCAATTTATGACTTATATATTTATTTGAAGGGTAAACTTTATAGAGATTCTGCCCCAAGGTATAGGATTTAATATATTTTTTTAAGCTAACTGGAAATATTCCGGTAAATGTATTTTTTAAGACTTAAGAATAGATTTTTTCCAAAACATAAAAAAACCCGGCCATAAAGACCGGGTTTTAATAAAATATTTTTATCCAATCCTAGTTTACAGGAGCTGTAAACCAATCAAAGAATATATAGAACAGGATACTTGAAAGGACCAATGTTAAGAACATAATTGGCAGACCTTTTCTCATCCATAATCCAGGCGTAATTGCCATTTTTGGATTTCCTGTTTCACGTGCAAGACGTTCGGAAATTGTAACAATATAAACGTTGGCTGTTGAACCAATGTGTGTACCGTTACCACCCATACCAACACCGATAGCAAGTGACCACCAAAGCGGTGACACGTTAATACCTTGTGTTTCAAGACCAAGAATAATTGGAATCATTGCCGCAGTGAACGGAATATTATCAATCGCTGCAGAAAGAATAGCAGCTACCCACATAAGAAGTACTGATGCAAGCAACAAGTCTTCCCGAACCAACGGAAGAATTTGTGTACCAATAAATTCGAGGAATTTACTGTGCTCAACACCACCAATTAGAATGAAGAGTGAGATAAAGAAGAGAAGAAGTGATATCTCAACTTGCTCTAATGACTCATCCACTTCAATGTGACGGCTAGCAAAGAATAATAGTGTTAGACCAAGTGCTGATACTTCCCAAGGTTCCATATGAAGGGCACCATGAGCCATAAATAACACAGTCATTAGACCGAGAATTGCAACCGCTGAATACCAAACTTTTTTGTTAGTAATCGGAATTTCTTCAATATCTTGCCAGTCTTTTGGCTTCTCAGCGAGTTCTTCTTTGAATAGATATTTAAGCGCAACAAGCACCGCAACCCAAGCAACAAGAACCGGAGGACCCATATGAATAAGGAAAGTATTAAATGAGATATTCGCAGCAGAACCAATCATTAGGTTCGGTGGATCACCTACAAGTGTTGCAACACCACCAGTATCAGATAGA
>NZ_CBFIEP010000026.1:0-1982 GCF_965661635.1 Pseudemcibacter sp.
ATTTTAGCCGAAAAACAGGCGGATACATTAAGCGCAGAACTCGTATTAGAAGAATTGATGGGGCGACAAGCAGAAAGAAATGCAGATAGATTAAACTTTTCTCGTGAAATTGAAGAAAGACGAGCACAACTTCAAAATTTACAAGACCAGAAAAACACGGTTGAAGAGCGACTTGCCACATTAGAGAATGATAATTTATTTACTCAGACTTTATCAGGAGCCGATAAAAAGCTAAATGAGGCGGAAGCGCAAATTTCCAAAATGCGCCTTGCTTTTAATGAAGCAGAAGATAAAAGACAATCCATCCAACAGTTAGAGCAGGAGGCAAGAAACGCATTACAGGCGTGTGAAGGAAAACTCGCCCGTGTTAAAGCGGAAAAAGAAGCCTTAGAAGAAGTGCTAAGAACCGATGATGAGGAAGACGCAACACCATTATTAGAAAAATTAACTGTCACGAAAGGCTATGAAAAAGCACTCGGATCTGCATTAGATAGCGATTTGGATGCCGGTGACGATGATCAGTCCTCTGTACATTGGCGCGATTTGCCACCCTTAAATGAAAAAAGCTCATTTCCATCAGGTGTGGAAACATTAGATAAATTTGTAAACGCCCCTTCCGTATTAAAGCGTCGCTTAACGCATATTGGTGTAGTGGAAAATGAAGAAAAAGCGCTTTCCTTATTAAATCAATTAACGGCGGGTCAAAGATTAGTCACTCTTGATGGGGGGCTATGGCGCTGGGATGGTCTTTGTGTTTCACCAGAAGCTCCGAGTGCCGCAGCAATTCGTCTTGGGCAAAAAAATCGTCTTGAAAATTTGCTGACTGAGTTTGAAGAAAAAACAAATGAAGTTGAAAAAGAGCGTGCCTCGCATGTGAAGCTGCAAGAGGAACGAGATGCTATAAAACAAGTCAGTCGTGAAGCGCGTGATGCTTGGAGGGAAGCAGATGAAAACGCAATAGAAGCGCGCCGCGAAATGACAGAAGCAGAAAAATTAGCGGCACGCCATCAATCGGAAGAAAGTGCATTAAAAGATAGACTTGAACATTTAAACCAGGATCTTGAAGATCAAGATAATAGATATCAGGTGGCAATCGGTAATTTAGAAAAGCTTCCGGAATCAGTTGAATTAGAAGAAGAAATTAGCCGTAACCGTGACATTGTAGAAGAAAAGAGAAGTGCATTCTCAGATGCTAGAATTGCTCACGACAGTCATAAAAATCAGAGCGAAATGCGCCAAAATCGTTTGGCACAAATAAATGCCGAATATGATAATTGGCAGGCTCGTATCCAGAATGTAGCCAATCATCTTGAAAACCTCGAAATTCGAAAAGAAGAAACGAAAAAAGAACTTCTCGAATTGGAAAACCGTCCAGGAGAGATCGTAGTTGAGCGCCGTAAACTCAATATTTTAATTGATGAAGCAGAAGATGAACGTAAAGCGGCCGCATTAAAACTTGCCGAGGCAGAAGAAGAGCTTGCAACCAAAGAACGTGAAATGCGAGATGTGCAGACGGAAGTCAGTGCAGCGAGAGAGCAAAAAGTGCGTCTTGAAACAAGTCTTGAGCAATTTGAAGAACAAAAAGAAGCACTTCAGAGGCGCATTCAAGAAGAGTTTGATTGTGCACCTACCTCCTTATTTGCCATGACAGAAATTGAAGAAGGGCAAGACTTGCCAGATCAAGACGCTTCTCACCATAAGCTTGAAAGATTGAAAATTGAACGCGAGAGGTTGGGAGCAGTTAACCTTCGTGCGGAAACGGAGTTGGAAGAAATTAACGATCAACTTGGTGCATCAATTAAAGAACGTGAAGAATTAGAAGAAGCAATTATGCAATTAAATAAAGCGATTTCCGATTTAAATAGTGAAGGTCGCGCTCGCATGTTAAAAGCTTTCGATGAAGTAAATAGCCATTTCAAAAATCTGTTTACGTCTCTTTTCGGTGGTGGTGATGCTTATCTGGAATTAACGGAATCGGATGA
>NZ_CBFIEP010000027.1:0-15270 GCF_965661635.1 Pseudemcibacter sp.
TCCATTATCAAAGCTAGCCAGTGTTAATCGTCGCTTGGTAAATTTTGCTCTTTTAGGAATAATAGCTGGAATTTTAGGGTTTTGGTTTGCACCATTTGTTATGGATACCGTTACCAATTTTGATCTGACCGGACTTTCAGCAACAGCATTTATATTCATGTTTTGGGTTTTCATAAATATTCATCATTATTTTATTGATAATGTGATTTGGCGTCGTGAAAATACGGATGTAAGTAAATATCTATTTTCATAAGTGTATCTATAAATATCCTGATATATAAGCGAAACTAATCTGCGAGCCATTTATACATAATCAGCGCATCAACAAATCCTTCACGCGGATGTTTGAATGCCTTTGGGACACGGCCGACTGTTTCAAACCCAAGCTTTTCCCATAATCTCACTGCGCCTATATTTGTTGATATCACAAAGTTATATTGCATGGCTTTATATCCCATGCTTCGGGCAATATCTTGTGAATGTTCGCACATTTTTGTGGCAAGCCCTTTGCCGCGTGCAGCGGATGAAACCATATAGCCACAATTACAAACGTGACGCGTATAATTGGTTGTGATGAAATAGGTACCTAGAATTTGACTATTCTCTTCATAAATATATGTGTTTTTAACCCGTTTCATCCATATGAAATAAGCTTCTTGTTTCTTTGTGTCTGGGTGATAGGCATATGTATCCCCCTTGGCGACGACTTCATGAAAAATAGGCCAAATATTATCCCAATCTTCTTCTGTTGCTTCACGTATGGTCATTATTCAAATATATCCAAATCATTTGCGGAAACCACATGACCAATATATCCAGCATCACTTACTTCTTCAGCTAAAGAATTATCTTCTTCGTCCCAATATAACTGGTGATAAAGCAATAGAATTCTAGGCTTGGTTTTCGTGCCGATTTCTGCAATTTCGCTTGTTAATGTATGAAAAGAGCGATGATATATTTGCCATTCTTTGCTTTGTTTGCTAAGTGCTTTATCCGAAATGGCTTCATGAATGAGAATATCAATTCCCTTGGCCGCCTTTATAATGGCTTCGCTATAAGCCGTATCACCTGATACTAATGCTGTTTTACCTGTTTGTTTTTCTGTAAATTTATAACCATAAGCATGTTCCCACGAGCCATGCGGTACTTTAATGGCTTCAACCGTTATATTATTATCTTCAAATATAATGCCACTCTTTGAAAATTCAGTGGTATTTACTTTATATCCTTCTGTATTCGCTGGTTGCGAACCATTGATGCGTAAATCAATATCTTCGGCATATGCATTAATAATATTATCTGCCATATGTTTCGTACCAGGTGGACCAAATAAGGTTAAAGGTTTCGAACGTCCATTTTTCAAGACCCATGGGGCAAGAATCATATTTGATAAACCGGTTGTATGATCCGAATGTAGATGAGTTAGAAATACGGTCTCTAACTTTCCCATTTGAAGTTCTGGGATAGTTTTCGAGGCTTCCATTGCCCGTCTTACTATTCCTGCACCACTATCAACAATATATGACTTGCCACCTGAAATGATCGCGACCCCTGGACCGGATCTTTCAGGGTTCATGAGCGGTGTACCTGTTCCAAGCATTACAACTTTAAGGCCGTCCGCAAAAGCTGTTTGAGCAAAAAGAAAAGTTATAATTATAATCGCGATTTTTTTCATTGGGCTTTCTCAAGCTTTAAAATAGTTTGCATAAGGATGAATTGCGGGTGCCCCACCAGTATGCAGGAACACCAAATCACGGGGATTTACAAGTTTATCTTTCCTTAGCATATCAATAACGCCCGACATACCCTTGCTGGTATAAACAGGATCAAGCAAAATACCTTCGGCTTCGCCAACCATTCTCAGAGCGGCAATTCCTGCATCAGTAGGATAGCCGTATGCTTTTCCGTAATATCCATCTTCGACGTGTATATCATCATCTTTCACAAAATCATGCGACACCCCAAGCATGTCTGATGCGTCATTTAATATTTGACGAATGCGCGGCTTCAAACGATCCGCAGATGCAGAAACAGACATCGCCACTACTTTAGTCGTATTATTTCCAAAATAACGCAAACCCATTAAAAGTCCCGCTGCCGTACCGCAGCTTCCGGTGGCTGTGAAAATATGGCTTGGGCTAATGCCTTGTTCTTTCCACTGCTCAATTAGTTCGCGGCCGGCATTCACATATCCCATGCTTCCGATCGCGTTCGATGCACCAGCGGGAATATTATAAGGCTTTTTACCTGCCGCTGTTAAATCAGCTAATACCTTTTCGACAACAGGTCCACGACCTTCCGCACCAGCCAAATGGATATGAGCGCCCATAATTTGATCCATAAGGTAATTACCGCTTCCTTTAAGTTCTGCTTCCATTTCAGGAACAGGATTTGAGAGAATTACATGAACTTCAAGTCCCACTTTCGCTGCACCGGATACCGTTTGACGAACATGATTAGATTGAAGACCACCTTGTGTCACAACTGCTTTTGCGCCGCTCATCAATGCTTCCGCGAGGGCGAATTCTAGCTTACGGGTTTTATTGCCACCATGGGCAAGTTCCATCACATCATCGCGTTTGATATAAATGTCTGACCCACCCATAAGCGTCGTTAAATTCGCCATCTTATTAAGGGAAGTGGGCAAGCTGGTTAATTTAACACGAGGGATACTGTCGAATTTTTTGGCAGATTGACTTTTGGCCACAGATGAAAGTGCGGATGATGCAATTGTTGCCATCGCTGCTGTTCTGAGTATTTCTCTTCTATTTTGTTTCATGATCTATCCCTATTAAATTATTAAAGAAAATATTCCGCATATGGATGAAGGGCAGGTGCACCGCCCGTGTGTAAAAACACAATATCACGTGCATCATCCAAGTCACCTTTTTTTATCATATCAATCATACCGGCCATACATTTTCCCGTATATACTGGATCTAAAAGTATACCTTTTGTTTTCGCGAGTAATTTTACGGCTTCGTTGGCTTCTTCAGTTGGATATGCATAAGCCTTACCATAATAGGAATCTTTTACGATTATATCGTCATCGTTAATGAGACCATCCGGTAACTCAATAACGTCATTAATTTGTTTTAAGATATCTTTGACATCAGCGACTTTACGTTCTTCTATCTGACTTACGGAAACACCAATGACTTTGGTGGTTTTATTGCCAAAGTACTTTAAGCCAGCAAGAAGTCCGCCGTGTGTTCCGCAACTGCCTGTGCCGACAAAAATGTGACTTGGGGTGACTTCTGCATTTTCCCATTGAATCATTAATTCTCTTGCGCATGCCATATATCCCAAACTGCCGATACCATCAGATGCCCCCATTGGCACCATATAGGGTGTTTTTCCGGTGGCAATTAAATCATCCTTAACCGATTGCATTTTCGCAATGCAATCATCATCACTACCGTCTACAATATGGATTTTACCATCCATTATCACATCCATAAGATAGTTACCTGACATTGAAAGAGCATCTTTCATTTCTGGAACAGGAATGTTTAAGATGGCATGGCTTTCAAGCCCTAGCCGTGCGGCACCTGATATGGTTTGACGAACATGGTTTGATTGAATTCCACCCATCGTGATAACACAATCAGCACCTTTTGAAAGGGCATCGGCAAAAACATATTCAAGTTTTCTGGTTTTATTACCACCATGTGCTAAATCCATAACATCATCGCGTTTGATATAAATATCCGGGCCACCTAAAATTTCTGTCAAATTAGCCATTTTGTAAAATGATGTCGGAAGGCTGGTTAACGGCATTTTTGCCATCTCTTCGAATTTCATAATTTCCTCATATTTATTTGTTTTAAGAAATAGTAGCTATTTTTTTTCGATTTATGAATAGATTAATTGACCACCATGTCTAATTGCGGTTATTTTTTAAGATAACGATAACAAAAGGAGCGCTCGTCATGGAACGAGAATTTATGGAATATGATGTTGTAATTGTTGGCGGTGGCCCAGCGGGACTTAGTTCTGCGATCCGTTTCAAACAATTATGCGATGAAGCAGGTAAAGAATATTCCGGTTGTGTTCTTGAAAAAGGTTCTGAAATCGGGGCACACATCTTGTCTGGGGCGGTTATTGATCCGATTGCCCTTGATGAACTTATTCCAAATTGGAAAGAACTTGATGCACCGCTTAATGTACCCGTTACAGATAATCAACATTGGGCGTTAAGCGAAGATGGAAAAACGAGCCTACCTCATTTTTTAACGCCGCCGCTGCTTAGTAATAAAGGAAACTATACAGTAAGTCTTGGAAATTTAAGTAGATGGCTTGGATCACAAGCAGAAAACATGGGCATTGAAATATTCCCCGGTTTTGCCGCCGCAGAAGTTCTTTACCACGATGATGGTTCCGTTAAAGGGGTCGCTACCGGTGATATGGGCGTCGCGGAAGACGGTTCACAAAAAGACAGTTATATGCATGGCATGGAACTTCATGCGAAATATACGTTTTTTGCAGAAGGGGTGTGCGGATCATTGTCAAAAATGATCATTGAGAAATTTAACCTTCGTGAAGGGAAAGAGCCGCAAACATATGGTATTGGCATTAAAGAACTATGGGAAATAAAGCAAGAAAACCACAAAGCGGGAAAGGTTATTCATACGCAGGGTTGGCCTTTGCAGAGTGATACTGTTGGTGGTGGTTTTTGTTATCATCTAGATAATAATCAGGTGGCGATAGGCTTTGTTGTTGGACTTGATTACTCTAATCCATATCTTTCTCCATTTGATGAAATGCAGCGCTATAAAACACATCCGGAACTTAAAGGAATGTTTGAAGGGGCAAAGCGCATTTCTTATGGCGCACGTGCCATTAATGAAGGGGGGCTCCAGTCCGTTCCAAAATTATCATTTCCCGGCGGTGCTCTAATTGGTTGTTCAGCAGGTTTTGTAAATGTGCCGAGGATTAAAGGCAGCCATAATGCGATGAAAACAGGAATGCTCGCCGCAGAAGAAGCTTTTAAAGCATTAGAGGCAGAAGGTTCAAACGAACTTAAATCTTATCAGACTGCCTATGAAAATAGTTGGGTTTATAAAGATTTAAAGCGGGTTCGAAATGCAAAGCCGGCAATTCATAAATATGGTGCCTTTTGGGGGACGCTTTATGCAGGATTTGATATGTGGATGAATAATATTGGTCTTGGGTTTTTAATGCCGTGGACCTTTAGCCACGACAAAGATCATGAATGTTTAATACCCGCCAAAGATGCTGAAAAAATCAATTATCCAAAACCGGATGGCAAAATTACTTTTGATAAACTTTCCTCGGTCTTTTTATCAAATACCAATCATGCTGAGGATCAGCCATGTCATCTGACATTAAAAGACGAAAAAGTTCCGGTTGAAATAAATTATAATATTTATGCAGGGCCTGAGGCAAGGTTCTGTCCTGCGGGTGTTTACGAGTTTTTAGATGAAGGTGAGGGCGTAAAACTGCAAATTAATGCGCAAAATTGTGTTCATTGTAAAACATGCGATATTAAAGACCCCACTCAAAATATTAATTGGATTACACCAGAAGGCGGTGGTGGGCCAAATTACCCGAATATGTAAAAATAAATTTCACTATTAGGATTTATAAAATATTAGGGTTATAACGTTAGTTATACAGAAAACACCATAAGGGTATTTAAATTTAATGATCATGTTCCATAAATATATCAAAGCGTTACTAGCACTTATTCTATTGTCTGGATCAGTGAATTTTTCGAGCGCACAAGAAATAGAGCCTGATTTAGCGGAGCAACCGTTTGGGGAATATTTGACAGGACGTCATGCGCTTTTCAATCATCAATATGATGTTGCCGCGGATAATTATCTTGAAGCAATAAAACAGGATCCTGAAAATATCGAACTTATGCAATTTTCACTTTCGGTATTTATTGCGGCAGGTCGTTTCGAAGATGCATTTTTTGTCAATGAAAAATTGAAAGAAATGGCTGCGCAAAACGAAGTTTCGAACATACTAGATTTCTTTAATAAAACTAAAAATAAATCTTATATTGAAGCATTAATTGATATTGATGAATTATCCAGCACAGGTATTATGAATTTGATTAAACCTTTTTTCCGTGCTTGGATCGATGCCGCAGAGGGAAGTACCTCTGAAATTGATGCGGTTGTAAATTCTTTTGAAGAAGAAAATAATTTCAATTTTTTCAATTTTTTTCAAGCTGGATTAATTTACGAATATTTAGAAGATTTTGAAAAGGCAGAAAGTTTTTATGCTCAAGCGCTTAATGAAAGAGGACTCCTTAATTTAAGGGCTGTTGAAGCATATGGTAAAATATTAAAGAAAAACGGGAAGACCGAAAAAGCGATTTCAATATTAGAAGATTATATTGATCAAGCTCCAGCAAATGAGCAATTAAAAGCAACTCTCATTGAAGTTCGAAATGATGAACAATTTGAGCCTTTTGTCTCTAGTCTTGATGAGGGGTTTGCAGAAATATTTTATACCGTATCTACGATATTAATGCAGGACAATGTGAAAAGCATTGCGACAAACTTTTTACAGTATGCGGCATTTTTTAAACCAGAGTTTCCGCTCGTTCATTTTTTACAAGCGCAAATATTTGAAAGTGATCAATATTACCGCGGTGCGCAAAATGAATTTGATAAAATAAAAACTGATAGTCCGCTTTATTTTCAATCGAAATTACAGCGTGCATGGTTATATAACGATATGGATCGTCCTGAAGGGACGATTGCAGCACTTTTGAAACTTGAAAAAGAATATCCGGATAACCGCGAAGTGTTAAATTCAATTGCTGAATTTTACCGAATGAATGAACGTTTTGCGGAAGCCATTCCTGCCTATAGTAAGGTGATTGATAATATTGAAGAAGAAAATGTTCGCGATTGGATTATTTACTATACCCGCGGGATCGTATTCGATCAGGAAAAACGCTGGGCAGAAGCCGAGATGGATTTTAAAAAGGCATTAGAGATAAGACCCGAACAGCCAATGGTGTTAAATTATCTTGCTTATTCATGGGTTGATCGCGGTCTAAATTACGTTGAAGCAAAAAAAATGCTTATTCGCGCAGTGGAGCTTAGGCCAAATGATGGATATATCGTTGATAGTCTTGGATGGGCCCTTTATAAAATGGGGGACTATGAAGAAGCTGTTCCAGTTCTGGAAAGAGCGGCACAATTAGAAACACAAGATTGGGCCATTAATGACCATCTAGGTGATGCCTATTGGACCGTTGGTCGGAAAAATGAAGCCCGTTTTCAATGGAGGCATGCGCTTTCGCTGTCACCTGACGAAGACAAAATTGATTTAATAAAGTCAAAAATCAAAGACGGTTATACAAAACCAGAAATTTAAAGGTCGATGTGTGCTTGCACCCGCAAAAATCAACTTAGATTTATTAATTACCGGCAGAAGAGATGACGGTTATCATCTGCTTGATAGTATTGTTGTTTTTACAGAATTATGTGATGAGTTAACGGTAGAAAAAAGTGATCAATTGTCACTGACAATTTCAGGACCATTTGCGAACGATCTAAGCAATAGAAATGACAATCTCATATTGGAAGCAGCCAGATTAATCTGCAAAGAATGTGGTGTTGAACCAAATTTAAGATTTCATTTAATTAAAAATCTTCCAATTTCATCGGGAATAGGCGGTGGCTCTGCAGATGCGGCGGTGGCAATCAAATTAACAATTCAACAATTAAATTTATCAATTTCGAAAGGACGATTGGAAGCTATTGCTCTTAAGTTAGGCGCGGATGTGCCGGTTTGTTTAAGATCTTTCTCAACACATATGAAAGGGATAGGTGAGGGTTTAAGCCCACTTAATCTTAGCAGGCCTTTTGATATTCTTTTAGTTAATCCAGGAGTTTCAGTTTCCACACCAAGAATTTTTAACGAGTACAAAAAATCTGAAAAGATATTTGATCGCCCGCGAAAAGAAAAAATAAGCCATATTAATGATAGGTTCATTAAAGAGGAAGTATTAAACAGCAAAAATGCTTTAGAGGGTGTGGCTTGCAGAATTGAACCGCAAATACAAAAAATTTTAAATGTATTAGAGAATTTTGAGGGATTATGGCTCGGAAGAATGTCAGGTAGCGGTGCCACGTGTTTTGGTATTTTTAATAATGAAGAGAATTGTTTGAAGGCAAAAAAATATCTTAAAGCCAATCATTCCAAATGGTGGATAGAATCTACTAAAAGCTTATGAAGTATTATCAGATATTATTTTCTTTATAAAAAGATATTTTACCTTTATTAAACTGTATTTATGATTAAAATATCGTGAAATATATTTATACCATCTTAATCTTATAGGGTACGTTTAAAATGAAAAAGAATATTATAAAAATAATCTCATTATCTTTAATGGGAGTTTTTGTTTTTACGGCTCATGCATTTGCACAAGATTTTGATCCTGAAATTCTAAACCAACTCAGACAAAGATCAGGAAATACCGGCCAGCAATCAATAAGTGTTCAATCCCCATTAGACCAATTAAGAGAACGTCAATATATAGAGCAATTAAATACACAATTAGAAGCGCGCAAAGATGAAGGTTTTTCAAGAATTGAGCAAGACTACAATAGGCGACTTGGTTATTTAAAAGATGATAAAGCCAGTCTAAATCAATTCGGCTACGATATTTTCAATAGATTGCCGTTACAGCAACAGGTATTAAATGGATCAGTCCCTAGTTCCTATATTCTTGGTGCAGGTGATGAGCTAATTGTTAATCTAAAAGGCTCTGATGAAGAAAGCTACACCGTTAAAATAGATAGAGAAGGACGGTTATTGGTGCCTTCATTATCGCCAGTAAATGCCTCTGGTTTGAGTTTCGGTGAGTTGGAAGATATTCTTAAGAAACAGGTTTCTGATAGTTTGATTGGAACGGAGGTATTTTTATCCGTCGCAACATTAAGACAAATTTCAGTTTTGGTGGCGGGTGAAGTTTCTAACCCAAGTCTTATAAGTACAACTAGTTTAGCAAGCCCTATTGAAGTTATTTTGCAAGTCGGCGGCATTAAAAAAACAGGGTCACTAAGGAATATTACAATCTTACGCGGCGATGAAAAGATTAAGGTTGATCTATATGATATTATTGGTGGTGAATTTGCTAATATTGTAAATTTAAGAGATGGGGATCGAATTTTAGTGCCAACTTTAAGAGCAACAATAGCAATTGACGGAAATTTAGTCAGACCAGGTATTTATGAGCTGCCTGATGGGGAAATCAGGATGTCTTCTGCAGATGCCTTGAAATTAGCGGGTGGTCCAATAAGACAATTTGGAAATTCTTTCACCCACATGGATTATGATCAAAGTGGAAGACTTAATTATTCTAAGCTTGATATAGAGGGAACTATTGATAGTGGCGAAATAATTATTGTGAATTTACTTGAAAACTCTCAAATAGGTCGTGTCACTTTATCTGGTCATGTTAATACTTCTGGTGTGCGCTCTCTTGCTGCATTCAATAATGTTAGAGACTTAATTGGTTCTGTAAAAAATCTTACAGAAAACTCTTATCTTTTGTTTGGCGTTATAGAACGAACTGATCCCATGACCCAGACGAGACAGTTAATAGCGTTTAGCCCACAAAAAGTTCTATATGGTGAAGAAAATATAAGTTTAATCGATGAGGATAAAGTTTTTATTTATAGTAGGAAAGATATTGAATTTTTAAGATCAGATATCATTAGACAAGCTATTTTCACGAGTGAGTATTTAGAAGAAGAATATTTACCTGATGGTGATTTAAACCCTTTATATTGTGCACCTGTAAAAAGGTTGGCAAGAATTATATCGGATACTCAATCTGATCGATTTGCCTCAGCTGTTCGTGCAGTTTTATTTAGAAGAGATAGCACACGTGAACAACAAAAAAATAGTCAGATTATGTTAGATCAAGAAGAATTAAATGATTTAGCACTTCAAAGAAGTCAAATGATCGCCTCATCCCAAATAGTTCCAAAACAAATGGCATTAACTGAATTAAATGAAGAAGAGGACAAAGGAGAGGACAAAGAAGATAATTATGATTTTTGTCCAGCAATTTATCAAGATGTTAATAACCTTCTTTCATTTACTCTTGAACATATAGTTTCAGTAGATGGTGCGGTTAGACTTCCTGGTGTGTTTCCTATCACTCAAAATACCAGTGTGAATTTACTATTCTCAGTTTCTGGTGGTACGTCTAATGATGCAAATATGGGGCGCATTGAAATAACCAGTTATAAAGAAAAAGCAACTGATGGTAATTTGGTTATGAACTGGGAATATATTGATTCAAGTATTTCTGATTTAAGCGAAATTAGAGTTAATCCAGGAGGCGGTGTTCGTGTAAGTAGTGTTTATACAAACTTTGAACCCGGGGCAGTACTGTTGTCAGGTGAATTTGTTCAACCGGGCGTTTACACAATTAGAAAAGGTGAAAAATTATCTTCACTGATTGCTAGAGCTGGAGGATTAACCGATCAATCCTATCCCTATGGTGCAATATTTACTCGTGATCGCGTAAAACAAATTCAACAGCAAGAAATGAGAAAAACTGCGCAAAGATTGCAATCCGCTATGGTATCTGCGTCTGTTAAGAAAAATGTTGAAACTGGAGGTGCTATTGCTCTTCAAAATATGGTAAATCGGATGGCAGAACAGGAATTTATTGGTCGTGTCGTGATTGAGGCTGATCCTGTGGTACTTACTCTTGATCCTGAAAAAGATATTGTATTAGAGCCAGGTGATTCATTGTTTATGCCCAAAAGACCTAATTTTATCGTTACGGTCGGGGATGTACTTAACCCAAGTGCATTACAATTTGTTCCAGGTAAAGGCGTTCAGAGTTATCTGGACGAAGTAGGTGGATTTACAAGAGCTGCTGATGAAGATCGAGTTTTTGTCGTTTATCCTGACGGTGTTGCAAAACCTATAACCCTTTCTTCATGGGGAGGAGATAAAAATTTAAGCATACCTCCTGGATCAGCGATTGTAGTTCCAACCGACTTAAGTCCCTATGATAGTCTAACTTTAGTAAGCTCAATTGGTGATATCTTTAGAAACCTAGCTGTATCGGCAGCGTCGATTGCGGTTCTCGTTAGAAACTAATGAAAGTTTGCTATAAACAAAGGGGCATATTTATATGACATATATGAAATATGCCCTTTGTTGCTCAACATTTTTATACTCCTTCTCATTAAACGCACAAGAAATTGAAGACAATAGCGCCTCGGTAAGTACATTTGGTGGAGTAGGCTTGTTAGAAATGCGAAATGCCCGTTTTTCTGATGATGGAGCTTTATCAGTAGGTGCAGGAGTTGTAGATGGTTCAAAAAATTATTACGCGAATTGGCAAGCAACCCCTTGGTTGGAAACAACATTAAGATTCGTGGATTTTAATGATGATTCACTAGGTATAGATAAAGCGGTTGATGTCAAATTACGATTAGTGAAAGAGGGTAAAATACGTCCTTCGCTCGCTATCGGTCTTCAAGATTTTTTGGGCGACGGTCTTTTAAGCGGAGAGTATTTCGTCGCAAGTAAAAAAATATGGAATTTTGATGTAACGGCCGGTTTTGGTTTTGGTAACTTTGCAAACCGTGCACAGATCGGAAATGTAATGAAGGTTTTTGGAAGTTCCTTTGATACAAGGTCATTTGATAACCCTAATTCTGAAAAACTGAGGTTTAGTAATTATTTTTCCGGCGATAAAATGGGTTTTTTCTGGGGATTAGAATATAGAACACCAATTAATGGTTTAACCGCAAAATTAGAATACTCAACTGCGGATAAAGCGCAAATCGATGGTTTTCAAGATTATGAAAGTAAAACAGCGTTTAATTTTGGTTTAAATTATAAAGTTAAAGATTGGATCGAATTGAATGGGGGGGTGCTCCATGGAAACCAGTTCTCTTTAAATATTACATTTAAAAACAACTTACATAAGCCAATAATATCAAAAATGGCCAAAGGGCTCAGGCCAGTAGAAATTAGATCAAGAGAAATTCGAAATAACGCTCTTACTGTTACCGATTATAAAACAAATAAAGATAAAGATTATATTTTTGACCGATTAAAGCAAATGGGTTTCGTTATTTCAACCTTGAATATTAAAGAAAATCAAATCGATATAGAATTAATTTCTTCCTCAGAAAAACCGCAATCTGACACATTAATTTTAGGTTCTTTGTTAAATGATTATTCCGATGTGCGTATAGTATTTAAAGATAATGATAAAATTTTATCAGCTACTCGTATTTCACCAGTAGGTCAAATTGCGTTAAAAGAATATCGAAACAGTGTGTTTTTTATTAGTGAAAATTTAAATCCTGAAACATCAGATATTTACAATATTAAAATTGCTTCACGTATAGCAGAAGAATTGAATGAAAATAAATTATTGGTTGATAAAGTAACGCTCGATAAGGATGAAGTTATAATAATAAAAGACGTCGGTCCTTATATTGAAACGGCCAAAAATGTTGGTCGTGTTTCTAGAGTTTTGTCAAATGTTGCGCCAGATAATGTAGAGCGGTTTAAAGTGATCACTAAAGATAAAGGTGTTGTGTTAAATTACATCTCGGTATTGAGGAAAGACTTTGAGAATTTAGCTAACTACAATAGTAGCCCAGAAGAAATATTATCCAATACTAAGATCGAGTCTCCTTCTAATGAGACATATAAAGGTCTTCAATATAGCTCTTCAAGATATGATTATGGCATTGTACCTGAAGTGATTTCTCATTTTGGTTCAGTAAAAGATGATCACTTTAAAGCAGATTTTAATTTTCTTGCATATGGCTCTGCAAAAGTAACAGATAATTTTAGAGTTTTTGCAGAAGCTAAACAACATATCATCGGAAACCTTGACTTAGTTCCAAACTCTACCAATTTGAATGTACCGTATGTAAGGAGTGATATTGGACGATATGCGAGAGAAGGAACAACATCTTTGAGAAGGGTAGCAGCTGAATATATTGAAAACCCTGTTCAAAATGTCTATTCACGAATTACGACAGGAATACTCGAAGAAATGTATGCTGGGGTGAGCGGTGAGATATTATATAGTCGATATAATGGCAGTCTATCATTTGGTCTTGATATTAATTACGTCAAGCAACGGGGCTTTAATCAACTTTTCTCTTTACGTGATTATCAAACCGTAACTGGGCATTTATCGGCATACTATGTTAATAAAAAATATGATATTACAACAAAAGTAAGTGTTGGTAGATATTTAGCAAAAGACTGGGGTACTACTATTGATATATCGCGCCAATTTAATAATGGTATAAGAATAGGTGCTATGGCAACATTTACAAATATGTCTCAAAGTGATTTTGGTGCAGGAAGTTTTGATAAGGGCTTATATATGACTGTTCCGTTTGATTTCTTCTGGTTTAGACAAAGTAGCAAACAAGCAACATTTAGGTTCCAACGTTTAGGTAAAAATGGTGGTCAGAAAATCCAACACAGCAACACTCTTTTCGATACTGTAAGTCAGAATTTAGACCACAGAATTAAAAATAACTGGCAATCGGTTGTAGAGTAAATTTAGATTGTCTTTGGAAATATGCTAACAGACCTGTCTGTAATATAATAAGCAATTAGGCCAAGATATTCATGGATAGCGAGATCAAAAATTCTAAAATTCTCAGACATACTAAAGCGAAAAAAACTGTAGTATTTTAAAGGCGTCCTGTAATCCACTGGATAAGGATGAATTTTAATATCTGCTTTTTGGAAAGTACCAACTGCTCTTGGCATATGATATGCGCTTGTTATGAGTAACCATTTTTGGTTTTCATCAGATTTGAATAATTTTTTACTCTCAATGGCATTTGTATAAGTATTATATGAATTACCTTCAAATCTTACCCTTGTTAAATCTAATCCATTATCGATAAAGAATTTTTCTGCAACTTCATTTTCAGATATCTCATTAGGGCCTCTTTTAATCCCTCCAGTATGAATTATGGGTAAGCCTGAAATTTTTTTGGCAACCGCCACCGTTTGGTATATTCGCTCGCCAGCATTGCTAAAGGTCGCTTGATTGACATAAGAACTAATGATTGTTCTTTCGGAACCAGCGAGAACAATAATACCACTATAGTTCTCGTCTAGAGAGAGCTCTTTATATTCAGAAAAGCGCGCTTCTAATGGCCACATAATCCATGAGGCTAAATTTGTAAATGAGATTGCACTCATAATTACAACGACAAAAATGTTTAATTTAACAAAAGTCCTATATCTTTTATGATTTGGATTTATAAAAAACATACCCAGAACACTTATTAATAACAAAATGACCAATAGGTTGCTTGGTTCTAGAAATAGCCAGCTCATACGCGATATTATATTGTCCCAAGCCATATGGATTACTCCTTAAAATTATTAATGAGACTATACTTTGAAACGGTAAATTCAACGAAAAATAAATAAAAGTAAAAAAAAATGTATTTTAGTGAAAAACGTTATTGCATGTTGCAATGAAACTCACTATGTTCGCACCACCTTAACACAATCTATATAAGATTGGGGTGTAGCCAAGCGGTAAGGCACCGGGTTTTGATCCCGTGATCGCAGGTTCGATCCCTGCCACCCCAGCCAACAATATTTTATTTTTCAAGGATTGATTTAATAGTATCTTTAATTCTAAGAGCTGCTTTCCCATCCCAGAAATCTGGCTTTGTTCCTTTGGTCCATTGATTGTTTAAAACCATATCGACGTGCTCTGATAAATTTTGGGTTGTGACCAATTTATTTGTACCTTGAGTAATTGTGATAGGGCGTTCAGTATTTTCCCTTAACGTTAAGCAAGGGATATCTAAATAAGTTGTTTCTTCTTGTATACCGCCAGAATCAGTAATGACAGCTTTTGCTGATCTCACTAAACTCATAAATGGAACGTAACTGATTGGTGCAATTATTGTAATATTGTTGTTGTCATTTAATTTATTATACAAATTGAATTTATCTAAGCTGTTTCTAGTGCGAGGATGAACAGCAAAAATTAAGTGAAGTTTTTGCGATATAGTATTCAAACTCTGAACAAGTTCTTTTAAGCTTTCTTCTGTATCTACATTGGATGGTCTATGTAATGTTACTGTATCCCGTCAGACCAAGTTGGACTAATTAAGGGTATTTTATAAGAGAGTGTTTTTGTTTCATCGTAATGACGAAGGAACGAAGATGACACGTAAACACTCTAACAAATCAAATAGAACTGGAAGCGCGGAGAAGACGGTTAAAGATATACGC
>NZ_CBFIEP010000028.1:0-10840 GCF_965661635.1 Pseudemcibacter sp.
GCATGGGTGATCATAAAAAGGCCGTTAAGCATTATAAACAAGCATATGACATTGTTGTTGCTGCACTTGGTGAAAAACACCCGCAAGCAGAACTTATAAAAAATTTATTGGATCAAGAAAGCGTAAAATAGTTTTATTGAACAGCTAGAATATTTTCTAAGCTCTCATCTTCCGAAATTTGATCTTGGGGTAATCCAAACGGCGAATTTTCAAGAAAATCATATAAATCAGAAAGCGGCAGTGGCTTACTAATAAAATACCCTTGAACCACATCACATCCGAATGCTTTTAACATATGTAGCGATATTTCATCTTCCACGCCTTCTGCTGTCACCTTAAGTCCAAGGTTATGCGCAAGGTCAATTGTTGACTTTACAAGAATTTCATCTTCTTTATTTTTTGCTAGATCAAGCACAAAGGACTTATCAATTTTTAATTCTTTAACGGGCATTTTCTTCAAATAACTCATTGATGAATATCCAGTACCATAATCATCAATTGAAAGCATCAAACCATAGCCATCTAAGGCATTAAGAACACCTAAAGCCTGCTCATGGTCATTCATGATCGCACTTTCCGTAATTTCAAGCAAAAGACGTGATCTAGGCACATGGTATTTCTCAAGTAAGCCTATAATCATTTCCGGTAACCGTTTATTTGAAAGATCACGAGCCGATAAAGTCACGATCCTCGCTATAGTGGAAGAAAAAAAAGATGAAATCGTCACTGCGGATATATGTGCAAACCTTGCACGACATGGGGTTAATATCACCGGCATGACCAGCGAACTTAATTATGATATCGGCGCTAAGATCATGGAAATATGCCTTGCCCATAATGCGGATCTCATTGTTTCGGGAGCTTGGGCGCACATGCGGCTCGCTGAACTGATATATGGTGGTGTAACAAAAACCCTCTTTAACAATCACGAAATACCAGTACTTTTCGCCCATTAAGGCTTAATATCCGGCAGCATAACCATCTTTTCGAGGATCGGAACCCGCGATTAAGGTTCCGTTCTCTCTATCGATCCATATGGCTTGTGAACCACCAATTGGTTTTGAAACCACATTAATATCATGACCTAACTCACTGAGTTTAAATCGACATTCATCACCCACAGAGATTTCTAAATCTAATTTTCCGCTTACGGGGTCAGGAAAGCTGCGCGGTAAATCCATGGCTTGTTGAATATCGTGGTTATAATCAAGCAATCTGCTTAAAAATTGCATATGACCGTATGCTTGATACTGCCCACCCATCACCCCAAAGGACATCACCGTTTTATCATTTTTTGCAAGCATTGCTGGAATAATCGTGTGTAAAGGCCGTTTATAGGCATCCATTTGATTTGGATGGCCTTTTATAAAATTAAAACCCTTCCCCCGACTATGGAGAAGCACACCCGTTTTGGGGGACATAAGCCCACTACCAAATGAATGGAATATTGAATTTATAAAACTGCAACAATTCCGGTCCTTATCGACTACACTTATATAAACAGTATCCCGATGATCTGGCATTTGATAATCAGACATCGTTAAAACGCGATCACCTTTAATTGTATCAATTAAATGATCGATATTCTTGTCTGATAAAATCTCTTCTAACTTACCACTGCCATAATCAGGATCCGATAAGTATAAATCCCTGATATGATAGGCTATTTTGCCAGCTTCCGCTTCATAATGAAGGTGCTCAGGGGAAAGTAAATCAAATTTATTTACCCCTAATCGATCCATAATTTTCAATAAAATTAAGGCAATAACCCCCTGCCCGTTTGGTGGACATTCATATACATCAAACCCTTGATAATTAACGGAAACGGGCGTGACAAAGTCACCCTTAGCCTCTTTAAAATCATCTAATGTATGTAACCCGCCACGATCCTTTAAATAGCTGACAATATCATCTGCAACAGTGCCTTGATAAAATTCATTTCGGCCTTCATTACCGATTATTTCCAAGTTATCTGCAAGTTCCGGTTGTTTATGGATATCTCCCGCACTTAATATACTACCACCGGGCATAAAAATACGTTTGGCATTTTCACATGAATTTAATGCCTCTTTTGCGCTCGCAAAATCAGCGGCGACCCGTGGGTATATTTTATACCCCTCACGCGCAAATTTAATTGCGGGCGCCAAAACCTCTTTAAGCGGCATTGAACCGTAATCTTCTGATAATCTGCACCACGCATCAACCGCTCCGGGAATGGTGACCGCATGCGGGCTATTTTGGGAAATTTCAGTTATTCCCTGATCCGCATAATATTTTGCAGTAGCGGCCTTAGGTGTTCTGCCTGATCCATTATAGGCGGCGTAATCCGTCCCTCCATTTGGGGCAAATATCGCAAAACAGTCCCCGCCTATTCCCGTTGATTGTGGTTCAACAACATTTTGCACACTCGCTGCACAAATGGCTGCATCAAGGGCATTTCCCCCTGATTTTAAAACCTCAAGCGCCGCATCAGTCGCAAGCGGATGTGACGTGGCCACCATACCGTTTTTTGCCGTAACTGGTGACCGTCCTATATCTGAATAATATATTTTTTTCAAAATACTTCCGTTTTTTACCCTTACGGATGTTCATCAAACCATTTAACGATATGCTGAATTTTCGTAATCAAGTTCGATGGACGCGCCGTAATGCCATGATATGATCCTGGAATACGTACAAGTGACGCTTCAACTTCCTGCATTTTAAGCGCTTGATAATATTGCTCACTTTCCGGCATTGGCGTTCTAAGGTCACTTTCCCCCGTAAGTAACATTGTCGGTGTAGTAACATTCCCAACCAATGATAATGGCGAACGCTTCCAATATTGTTCCTGATCATCCCATGGCATCGAACCGAACCAATATTTTGCAGATGATAATGACATATCGGAATAAAGTGTAAAACTTGTCCAGTTAATCACAGGCTTTGCCACCACTGCCGCTTTAAAGCGGTCCGTTTTACCAATGATCCAACTTGAAAGCACACCGCCCCCTGAACCACCGGTGACATATAATTTATCCGGATCCACAGTCCCCATACCGATAACATGATCAACACCGCTTATAAGGTCGTCATAATCATTGCTTGGATAATTATGATGAATTTTATTGGCAAATTCATATCCGTAACTGGTAGACCCACGTGGGTTGGTATAAAGCACCATATATCCCTTATTGGCCATCAATTGAATTTCAGCGGAAAAATGGGGCCCATATGCGGAAAATGGTCCACCATGAATTTCAAGGATAAGCGGATATTTTTTACTTGGGTCAAAATCCGTCGGTTTAACGAGCCATCCTTGAATATCAAGGCCATCATGACTTGATTTATACCAAACCTCTTCCACAGTGCCGAGCTTTCTATGATCAAGCAAATCACCATTGATATCCGTAATTTGTGTCACATCACCGCCGCGTCGTCCGACAACACCTATATTCGCCTGATCCATGGCGGTGGCGTACGTCATAACGATTTGACCATCACTGGCGACATTAAAGGTTCCTGATGAATATGGACGCCCGAATGATGTACCGCTTACGCCTTCTGTCACTTCATAAACATCACCTGACATATTCACACGCGCAATTTTATTCGTGCCTAAATCCGTATACTGGAAATAAATAGCCTTACCTACCCAATGAAATGTACCAACACTACGGTCAAGATCAGGTATTAAATTCTTAATTCCCGTACCGTCCGTATTCATGACATATAAATGATTATTATGATAACCCATACGTTCATCGTTTGACCCCGTATAGGCAATCATATTGCCGTCTGGTGATATTTTCGGATTACTATCCGGACCAAAGCGATCCGTCATCGGCGAAATGTTGCCGCTCATTAAATCAACGGCATAAATTTCGCTATCGCGGGTTTCCACTTTATGATTGTCATGACGGTTTGCTGAAAAATATAATATTGATCCATCAGCTGCCCACGCAATTTCTGAATTATGATTAAACGCACCCGATGTGACCTGATGCGGTGTGCCACCTAATGCGTGAACTGTAAAAATATGGCTGTTACCAGGTTTCACATAACCACTACCGTCACGGCGAAATTGTAATTCATCGATATATCTTGCTTTCTCTGCCCATTCTGCCCCTTCTGGCGCTTTTGGAAGCGGAGCATATGTTTTTGCTTTACCTGGTACATGGGCACTAAAAGCAATATATTTACTATCCGGTGACCAACTTAATCTTGAGGCCCCAGTTTGCAGCTGCGCCACTTCGAATGTTTCACCGCTATCCATAAAGCGGATCACAATTTGTGATTTCCCGCTTTCATTTGATATATAAGCAAGCATACGCCCATCCGGTGAAAGACGCGGATTTGAATTATTATTAAGTCCATTGGTAAGCGGACGATTATTATTCCCGTCCGTATCAACAATCCAGAGGTTACTACGTTTACGGTCTTTCATAATGTCCATGAAAGTACGCACATAAATCACACTCTCACCGTCTCTTGTGAATTGTGGATCATTTGAATATTCAAGTTCAAACACATCAAGCCAGTCGAAATTTTTCTGCTGCGCTTGTGCCGTTAATGGTAATAAAATTAATGTTGATACAAGGATTAATAAGTGTTTCATTTCCGCCCTCATTTATTATTTTGTGAAGGTAGCAGATTAAACGCAAACACGACAAATTGGCAATAGCTTGTTTTATAGATTATCTTAAGAAAACTTGTTTGTTTAAGTGAATATGATAAAGTTATTTATCAATATAATGGGGAACAATATGATTTATATATTTCGCTTAATGTAATAATATTTATTACATCCATTTCCACTGCAGCCATATCTCAGGAAATTGAAGTTCCCGATTTAGCTTCGGGCATATTATATTCATCTTCTTAAACCGCTTATAAGAATAAAGAATATAAAAAAGTATTCGCATATTTTGATAAAATTGCAAATGATGACCCAAAGAATATTCTCTATTCAAACATGGCCGGTATTAGTGCTCTTAATGTAAGCAATTATAAAGCTGCAATTGATCATCTCGAACGCGGGATAAATAATTTAGAGGGAATGGCAGATAATCACAAAAATTTAGCTACTATGTAACGAAATTACAGTATAGCACTAAGTTATGATAAGCAGCCCAAAAAAGCCATATCTGCAGCTGAAGAGGCCATGAAAAGAAATAAAGAAATATTCAGAAAAGATAATGAAGAAACTGCGGTTGATTTAAGAGTTTTAGCAATAGCAAACCATGGAAGTGGTAATCCAGATAAAGCATTTAAGCTTTTTAAAAACGCATTAGAAATATTAGATGATAAAAAATTGCGTGATTTGCCTAAAGTTCAAATTTTGCGCACAGGCATTATTAATGACATTAATAATATGGGCTATACCCTTGAAGGACCAGCTCAAGACTTCTTATATTTAGAACTTGCTAAAAGCGCCCTGCTTAAAAAAGATTATAACGAAGCAATTAAAAATTTAGATTTAACGATTGCAGCAAATGATAATGTTCCTCTTTATTATGATCTTCGAGCAAATACTCATTTCCGATTAAATAATATGACCTACGCAGTAAAGGATTTTATGTTTGCCGTTGATAGGTCCTTAAAAAAATGGCGGCGCTGCAGAAGAAAAAGTGCCGGAGTATTTTTTTAAAGCAGGTTCTATTTATATAGTTTTAAATGACACATATAATGCGATAAAATATTTAAAAAGCAGCAGAAGATCAAATAGATAAGAAAACCTCAGAATACACGGATTTAAAAATACAAACTTGAGCAATGTTATCTAAAGCATATACAATTGAAAATGATGCACTTAATTCTAAAAAATATAGCAACAAAATTCTATTAAACCATCAAATGGGACGATTAAATCATGTCAAAAACATTAATAGACTTGTTAATAATGCAAAGGATAATCTAAATAAAATTAATGAACTTAAGAAAACTATTGTTAAAGAAAATCCAGAAGCACAAAAGAACTATAAACAGGCTCAAAAATTGATGGCTGAAAAAAAATATGATCAAGCATACAATTACTTTATGAAAGCATCTTCTTTAGTTCCAAAAAACGTCCAATATAAATTTAGTGCTGGCAGCGCAGCTTCAAGAGCTAATAAACTTGATATAGCTCATAACAGAATGCTTGATGCTATAAAAACAAGCACTGAATTGAACGGAATGGATCATCCAAACAATGGGATGATATGGTTAGAAATTGGCAATATATGGGTTAAAAGAAATTATCCAGAAAATGCTTTAGAATTTTTCGAAAAAGCAGAAAAGAATTTATCATCTCATCACAATACTCCAAATAAAAATGTAGTCCTTGCTAAAGCTAAACTTGGCGAGACACTCGTTACGTTAAAAAGACATAATGAAGGTAATAAGCATTTAATGGAAGCACTAGAGATTACTAAAAACTTTACAAATGAAAATGATCATCATTTCTTAATTAGTAGTATTTACAAAGCTTGGCATTATCAAAAATATATAACGCAAATCATTCTGAAGCTGTTGACTACTACAACCGGGCTATTGAGTATAGAAAAAAACAAAATATTAATCCGGATTCTTACCTTGCAAATCTAAATCAATTAATTGGTCAATCGTACATTTTTATCGATCAACATGACAAAGCTATTGAATATCTCGAACTTGCAAAGAATAGCTACACTTCAATATACGGAATTGATAATTCCGCAAATGCAAATATAGATGAATACCTTGGAATGGCCTTTGAAAAAAAAGGGGATTACAATAAAGGTATTGCAAGTTATGATAGAGCTTATGTTCTTTATAAGAAAATCTATGGATCATTCGATACTCGCACAAAGAGTACAGAAGATAAAATCACCAAAGTTATGCAGAAATTAGCAGAAAATAGAAATGCATCTTAAGACAAAGTGTTTTTAGATTTAAATACCCTTGATAAAATTTTCTTTAAAAGGTTTAATCGCACAGGAAGATTAAACAGTAAGAGCATACTTTTATGAATATAGCGATCAAGCGATGTGATGAAAATGATTTAACGCCTGGGACCATCAATCGTCTTCTGGAACTCATTAATGCAGTATACGAAGAAACAGAAAGCGATCTTTGGAAACCTACTACATCAGGACGCACTTTTTACGACGAAGTAGAAGAGTTTGTTAAAGAGAGACAAATCTTTATCGCCCGTGAAAATGACGAAATTGTTGGTGCTGTAAAATTTGCTCCTGTGAATGAACACACACTTGAATTCGGCATGCTCGCTGCCGATAAAAAAATGCGTGGTTTGGGCCTTGGACGAGATCTTGTGAATATTGTTGAAAATCACGCCAGAAATAATGGTTACAAGACAATGCAACTTGAACTCTTAACCCCGCGTCACTGGAAAAACCCAGCAAAGGAATTTTTAAAAGTATGGTATAGCCGTCTTGGTTATATCCCAGAGAAAAGCATGCCATTCGAAGAAGTTTCACCACACCGAATCCATGAATTTGCCACTGATTGTGACTTTACAGTTTGGCTTAAAAAACTCTGATTTTTATGCTACTTCACGAAATTATCACGAAACATGCACGCACCCTTCACGCAATTATCACAACAATAACAATGACTTTCACACTTACTTGTAATCATTTTAAGTTAATGTGATCGCAACATCCCTCATATTCACATTATCGCCGAACGCGATGATGTATGCTATCACATTACGTTGATTTTCACACATCAAAACTGAGACAAAATGAAACACATTCTTTCGCACATAATGCGAAAGTAAATATGAAAGTTAATAAAATGAACAAAAAATTTATTTCTACATCAATCCTACTTGCCGCTACAACAATCGGCGCATACCTAATTACACCTATGAAATGGTAAGACCAATATTTGAGCAATATAAGCAGGAAATTCCTATAAATCACCTTGATATGCCGACCGAAGAACTCCCTGAAACTGGTGTTGAAATGAAAGAATTATTTGACCGTATAAGCCGATATATAGGTGAAAACGCGGGTAAATAACAAAACTCTAATTCTCCCTCATTTATTGGAAAATAATCCTGAATTTGCCATAGCGTTTATTTTATGCGAAAGTACTTTTGGGACTTCAATAAAAGAGGGAGAAAAAAATGAATTTCATAAAAAATTTAGAACCACAATGCTATGCGTTACTTAGAATAGTAACTGGCTTTCTATTTATGTTCCACGGCACTAATTACATCCTTAGTTGGCCAATGGCACGTGGCATGGAAAATGCGCCTTGGTTTATGGCCTATATCGGTATGCCAATACTCACTTTTGGTGGATTGCTCACTTTCATCGGATTTTATTCTCGCCCTGCTGCCTTTTTATCATCGGGCATGATGGCAGTGGCATATTGGATGGCATATGGCAGCAAAGCCTTTAACCCACCAGCGGACAGCACCAATTCATTTATTGAACTTATGCTGCCAATTGTTAACCGTGGTGAGCTTTCCGTAATGTTCTGTTTTGCTATGCTTTATATTTCTTCGCGTGGTAGCGGGATTTGGAGCGTCGATGCCGCTCGTGGAAATAAAGACTAACTAAATGAAAGCTAAATTTATTCAAATTTCGATTGCGCTGATTGTTTTCGCGATTACATCGTTTAACGCTAACGCGCAATCGGATGGTTTTCGTGACAAGGAAACCATTGATGCCGCTTTTATGGCGGAACTCATTAATCTTGGGTTTGAAAATGGTGAATATCCTGATGTGGAGCCTGGCTTTACCATTACGGAAAACCTTATTCGCACGGAACCAACAAGTGCACTAGCCCCTGACGGCAGCATTACGCAGGGGCATGTGCCAACCGATGTCACCACGGAAGACGTGGTTCATGCGTCGGCCTTGGCTTGTGCCGCCTCAATTAATCAACTTAAAATGGCGGCAGGTGGTGATTTAAGCAACATTCGTAAAATCGCCAATATCCGTTATAAAACGCTAACGGTTAAAGAATATTTTGATTATATCCCGGCATCTAACAGCTGCTCGACAATGATGCTGCGTGTTTTTGGTGACACCGCCGGATCACACACCCGCCATGCAGAAGGTCAAGCCACCACTGCGGGCAATCAAACCTTCCAAATTGAAATGTTGGTTTATTTAAAATGATGAAAAAGTTATTTGCCATATCTTTATTATTTCTTGCCGCTTGTTCTGAACAAACAACGATAGAACCCGTTACTGAAACAACAATCGATGACCGTTTAAATATTGAACTTGAACGTCTCGGCTTTAAAGATGGAATGCCGGAACTTCCGCCCGTATTTGGTCCTTATGAACCATCAGTCGTCGTTGATAAGGAAATTTATATCACCGCCTCTGCCGCATATACCCCAAAAGGAACATGGATCACCGGAACCATTACCAATGATACACCTGCGGAACATATGCTTTACGCCGCTGAACTTACGGTTATACAAGCCTTAAACCGTATTCGCCTTGCAATAGGTGGTGACCTTAATAATCTTGGTGGCTTACATAATGTTGTGGTCATGACAACTGCACCCGTTGATTACCCCCACGTTGAAATGGTCGCAGAGGCAACATCGGCAATGATCATCCGCATTTTTGGACCGGAACTTGGTAAACATGAACGCAGCATCCTGCGCAGTGTATCCCTGCCCGTCAACATGACCCACGAAACTGAAATCAGAGCCTATACCAAATAATGACGACGCTTTTTGTTCCTGATGACTTTATTGTGCCCGACGGCCTAATTCACGATCACTTTATTCTTCAAATGTTAGAGCCAAGCATTAATGAACTTGATTATCAAACGGTTATGTCAAGCCGCGAAAATTTGCGTTCAATCTTTGCTGAACATGATGAATGGCCTACGGATGATATGACGCTCGCAGATAACCTTAATGATCTTATCGCCCATGAAAAAGAATTTATCGACCGTATTGCCTTCGCTTATACTGTTTTAACCCCTGATAAATCGAAATGCATCGGCTGCATTTATATTGAACCCAGCAACCGTGATGGTGTAGATTGTGAAACCTTTTATTGGCTAAGTGATGATAATCAACATTTATTCAATGAATTTGAAGAAATCCTCAAATCATGGCTAAAGGAAAAATGGCCATTTAACAATATCGCCTACCCCGGTAGAAGTATAAGCTGGCAACAATGGGGATCAAGATCCCATAGTCATATATAATCGTTGTAACGTTATAGCAAAACTTACTGAAAACCATTAATTGGCAACCCTTTAATTGACAAGCCTTTAATAGCTGAGTAAATTATTTCCAATTAAAAATATCAAAATGATGGGATAAAAATGTTAAAAAAATCTATAGTGCTTAAAGCCGCATTGCTCAGCAGCGTATTAATTTTAAGCGCCTGTGACAATGCAAATGAAACCGCCAATACTGAAACCGACGAACAAGCAACCGCTGCCACCGAAATGGCCGCGGGTGCTGCGGCTGATAACGCAATGGAAAATGATGCGGATTTAATCAATCGCGCAATGGCTATTCATGAGCGGGTCATTACGCTTGATACACATGATGATATCAATGTGAAAAACTTTACGGATGCGGTTAACTACACCCAAGATACGGATTCACAAGTAAATTTGCCGAAAATGGTTGAAGGTGGTCTTGATGTGGCATTCTTTATTGTATTTACGGGACAACGCGAACTTAACGAAGAAGGCTACGCCGCCGCATATGAAAATGCCATGGCAAAATTTAACGCCATTCATTGGCTAACAACCGTTAAAGCACCGGATCAAATTGAACTGGCGCTTACTTCCGATGATGTGCGCCGCATTGATGGTCTTGGTAAAAAAGTGGCCATGATCGGTATTGAAAATGCTTATCCTGTTGGAACCGATCTATCCAACATTA
>NZ_CBFIEP010000029.1:0-4346 GCF_965661635.1 Pseudemcibacter sp.
GAACGTATAATTTCCCGCAAGGGCGTATGACGGATCACCGTATCAATCTTACGCTCTATAAATTAGACAGTATTCTTGCTGGCGAGGGTTTAGAAGAAGTTATAACTTCATTAATTACTGAGAACCAAGCAGCACAATTAGCCGCTATGGAAGGCTAATGTGGATACGCTCGCTACGCTTAGAAAGAAAATCGAAGCTAGATTAAGAAAAAAAGGCATTGAAGAAGCGCCTCTAGATGCACGCCTTCTAATTTCTCATATTATCCCCGTAACTGAAATAGATTTCGCTATTAATGCTGATCAGATAGTGAGTAATGAGCAGCAGAACTTAATTGATATACTCGTACAGAAACGAGAAAAACGCATTCCTATGTCGCAAATATTTGGAGAGAAGGAGTTTTGGAGCTTAAGCTTTAAAGTGACAAGAGACACTCTAACACCAAGACCTGATAGCGAAACACTTATTGAAGTCGCTTTAAATGAATTTGAAGATAAGAATGCTACTCTCTCAATCCTTGATCTAGGAACAGGGAGTGGGTGTTTATTATTAACATTATTATCGGAACTCAAGAATGCGACAGGTTTAGGAATAGATGTTTCAGCCAGTGCAATAAAAGTTGCTAATGAGAATGCAACAAATTTATCTTTGAATAATCGGGCCACTTTTTTGAAGAGCGATTGGTTTGAAAAATTATTTAAAACAAAAAAATTTGATCTTATAATTGCGAACCCTCCTTATATTGGACTCAATGAAAAACCTGAACTTACCCCCGAGGTTTGCGAACATGAGCCCCATAGCGCATTATTTTCTGGCGAAGAGGGTTTAGATGACTGTCGCAAAATTGCGGCGGATATTGCAGGCTATATGTCGGAAAAATCAATAATAATATTAGAAATTGGCTATAGACAATCGAGCGCAGTGAAAGATATTTTTGAACAGAAAGGATTTAAAAATATTAATGTATTTCAAGACCTTGGTGGTCGTGACCGTTGTTTGTTAATTAGACCGTAACCGGGTTTTGATAAAAAAATGAAAAAGACACTTGGCTTTTAGAACGGTCCGCGCTAAAGTCTTTTCACGCAAAAGATATGCGTGGGTACCGAACAAAAGATTCGGTGATATAACTCCAAAATTCTTGAATAACCGTGCTAGGGGCATAGATGCCCCCTAATCAATCATATTGATATAATAGCCCACAAAAGTAATAGAAATTTAATGAGTACAAATCAAAGATCCCGCCAAAATAAGTCGGGTAGACACAATCATAAATCAAACAACCGTGGTCGTTCACAAAATTCTCGTGGTGGACGTAAAGGCGGTGGTAAGCATCAGCAAAAACAACCCTTAACAGCGACACGGCAAATTGATAGTAGTGGGCCAAGTGGTAAATTACGGGGCAATGTCAAACAACTTTATGATCAGTATAAGTCATTGGCACATGATGTAAGAACAAAGGACCGTACTCTTTCAGAAGCTTATGGCCAATACGCACATCATTATTATATTCTTTATTCAGAATTTGCGGCTGCGGAAGCTGCTCTTGAAGTTGAGCGTGAAAAAGAACGCCAAAGAAAGAAAGAAGAAGCCGCAGAAAATCAATCAAATGTCGTTTCAGCCAATGAAGATGCTGCTGCTGCATCTGATATTGAACAGGATGTGACGGAAAATAAAAAAGAACAGGTTAAAAAATCACGATCCCGTAAAAAGGATGAAGAAGCGCCGCTTGAACTTCCCCTTGATTTAGATGAAGAAAAACCCGAACCTCCAAAAAAGAGAGCGCCAAGAAAAACGCGAAAAGTAAAAGAAGAAGTGGCGGAATAAGCCGAGTTTCTTATTTTTATCTCTTTAATCTATTAATTCTCCTTTGCCCCTTGTGTTGCCGAAATGCAACATTATATGTTGTTTAATGTTAAACAATAATCGGACAGTTTCGGAGTATCATAATGGATTTTGAAAAATTTACCGACAGAACCAAAGGGTTCATCCAGTCCGCACAGAACTTTGCCTTACGCGAAGGTCACCAGCGCTTCACACCCGAGCATATTTTAAAAATTTTGCTCGAAGATAAAGAAGGGCTATGTGCAAATTTAATGACCGCCGCGGGAGCAGACCCATCAGCGGCATTGACCAATATTGAAAAAGAAGTATCAAGCTATCCAAAAGTGGAAGGAGCCGGCACGCAGCTTTATATTGAGCAATTAACGGCAAAACTATTTGATAGTGCTGGGGAAGTTGCGAAGAAGGCTGGCGACGAATATGTTACAGTCGAGCGTCTATTGCTCGCGTTAACGCTTCTTTCGGGTAGTAAATCTGCTGAAATATTAAAAAATGCAGGATTGACCGCGCAAAATTTAAACACGTCAATTAATCAAATCCGTAAAGGACGTGCCGCGAATTCACCAAGCGCGGAAGATGGCTATGATGCCCTTAGTAAATATGCGCGTGATTTAACTGAAGCAGCTCAAGAAGGAAAACTTGATCCGGTCATTGGTCGTGATGAAGAAATCCGCCGCACCATACAGGTGTTATCGCGCCGCACAAAAAATAACCCCGTTCTTATTGGTGAGCCGGGTGTTGGTAAAACCGCGATCGCTGAAGGGCTTGCGTTACGCATTACAAACGGTGACGTCCCCACGAGCCTTAGTCAAAAACGCATCATGTCGTTGGATATGGGCGCGTTGGTTGCTGGTGCCAAATATCGTGGTGAATTTGAAGAACGTCTAAAGGCCGTATTACAAGAAGTCTCTGCTTCTGATGGTGAAGTTGTACTTTTTATTGATGAGCTGCACACAATCGTTGGTGCGGGCGCGTCTGAGGGGTCTATGGATGCATCTAACCTCTTAAAACCCGCGCTTGCACGCGGTGAACTTCACTGTATCGGTGCTACCACCCTTAATGAATATCGCAAATACGTTGAAAAAGATGCCGCACTAGAACGTCGTTTTCAACCGGTCTTAATTGGTGAACCGACAGTCGCAGATACCATTTCAATTCTGCGTGGATTAAAGGAAAAATACGAACTTCATCATGGGATTCGTATTAAGGATAGCGCTCTTGTTGCGGCCGCTACTCTTTCCAATCGTTATATCAATGACAGGTTCTTACCTGATAAAGCGATTGATTTGATGGATGAAGCCGCCTCCAAGATTAAAATGGAAGTGGATAGTAAACCTAGTGAGCTTGATGAACTGGACCGCAGAATAATTCAGCTTAAAATCGAACGTGAAGCCTTAACCAAAGAAAAGGATGCAGCATCAAAGGACCGGTTAAAAAATCTTGAAAAAGAACTTAGTGAACTAGAAGAAACATCTGCAACCTTAACGGCACAGTGGCAGAAAGAAAAAGATCGCATCGAAGGCGATCATAAAATCAAGGAACGCTTAGAGGCTGCACGTGTAGAGTTAGAAAAAGCCCAGCGTGAAGGTAATCTCGCACGTGCCGGTGAGCTTACATATGGCGAAATTCCAGATCTTGAAGAAAAACTAAAAAATGTCACGGAAGGTGACGCGGATGATAATCAGCTTTTAAAAGAAGAAGTCTCGGATAATGACATTGCTGCCGTTATAAGCAGATGGACAGGTATTCCAGTTGATAAAATGCTTGAAGGAGAACGTGAAAAGCTTCTTTCTATGGAAGAAAACATCGGTAAGCGCGTAATCGGTCAAGATGAAGCGGTTTCTGCAGTTGCAGCCGCCGTTCGTCGTGCGCGCGCAGGATTACAAGAAGAAACCCGCCCGATTGGTTCTTTCCTCTTTCTTGGTCCAACGGGTGTTGGTAAAACAGAACTCACAAAGGCCCTCGCTGAATATCTTTTCGATAATGAAAATGCCATGGTTCGGATCGACATGTCTGAATTTATGGAAAAGCATGCCGTTGCTCGTCTTATCGGCGCCCCTCCGGGGTATGTTGGATATGAAGAAGGTGGCGTGCTTACCGAGGCTGTCCGCCGTCGACCATATCAAGTGGTTCTTTTTGACGAAGTTGAAAAAGCCCACGGCGATGTCTTTAACATTCTGCTTCAGGTTTTGGATGACGGGCGTCTTACAGATGGCCAGGGACGTACCGTTGATTTCTCGAACGTATTGATCATTCTTACCAGTAACCTAGGCAGTGATATAATAGCAGCACTTGGATCAAACGATGATGTTGATAAGGTTCGAGAAGATGTGATGGATGTGGTCAGAGCTAGTTTTAGACCTGAGTTCATAAATCGTCTTGATGAAATAACTCTTTTCCACCGTTTGGCGGAGAAACATATGCATGCGATTGTCGATATTCAATTAGCAGGTCTTGAGAAACGTCTTGCTGATCGTAAAATTACGCTCGATTTGGATGTATCGGCAAAA
>NZ_CBFIEP010000030.1:0-86823 GCF_965661635.1 Pseudemcibacter sp.
AGTTCCAGAGACAATCATATCTGCAGAGCGGTATTTACCGGCAAAGAGTTCTAAGTTTCGTAGCGCTTGATTATAGGCCGTCATACGCTGTTGTTCGGTAGCTTTTGATGCCTTAAGGTTTGTTATTGACAATCTAAGGTCCAAACCGCTCGAAAGTCCGCGTTTAAACCGATTTCGAATTATTTGCGTCGCTCTTTCATAGTTTTCAACTGTAAAAATCGAAAGATCCCATTGCTGCTTGGCCTCTATAACATCAAACCAGCCTTGCGCCACTTGTGATGCGAGTGACAGTCGGGCTCCATAATAATCGTATTCAGCCACTTCATAATTTGCGCGCGCTGCTGCTGCGTTTGCTGTTAATCTTCCCCAAACATCCGCTTCCCAACTGGCATCAAGACCAATGGTATAATTTGTAGCTGTATTAGATATAGGTTGCTGGACAGCGCCCGGTTGCTGGCCCATTCGGACTTGCTGATTAAAGTTTCCAAATTGATTTTTTGATTGTGTCACGTTACCCGAAGCACCCACTCGCGGAAGAAGTCGACCGAATGCAGCATCCGCATTATATCCGGCCGCCTCCATTCTTAAAGCCAATTCATTGTAATTCGGATTACTCTGAAGTACTTCATCTACATACTGACTTAGATCTTTATTAGAAAGTGTTTCGAGCCAGCCATTTTCGATAGAAAATGGTTCTGAATTTGCCATTTGCCACTTTTCATTTACATCAAGTGAATTTGTCACTTCGCCACTAAGGTCAGGAAGTGATGCACAGGAAGACAGTATCAACGCCATGGCTGATGTAACCCAAAGTTTAGACCTATTCATTTAATATTCTTTATTTCATTAATCTGATTAACGTTTGTTTTTATGATCTCGTTTTCAGATTTTATTATTATAGAAATATCTTCCTAAGAAGAAAATAACCAATTTTTCATGAGTGAACCACCCCCAAAATAGTCTTTAGTCTCAAATTAATATGATTTTAACGCAATTATTATTTTAAAAATAAATTTAACTCGTAAGTTCATCTTCTTTTTCACCATCAAGACCAAAGCAAATTGCATGCAATTTACCACCGCGCCCACAGCCCCCATCTATTGTCGCAGTAAATTCATTTTCAAGATTAACCCCTAAATTGGCATGATCATATCCTCTAATTACTTTAGAAAACTCAGAAAATCTTTTTGTTAAAGAATTAAACTGGCCATTATCCCACCAGAATTGATCTTTCTGCATGGTAAGTGGCCTACTCGGATCAATACTTGCATGAACAAAAAGAAGTTGACCATCTTCTGTCATACATGCCCTTTTCAAACAACTTGTTAACTCTACATGGCCAGGACACATTTGAATTTTCCGACGGATACCATTTGTCCATTTTGTAAGTGCTACAGTACCCTGTCTTACAATCGAACGCGCCGTAATTTCATTTTCACCATATGCCTTTAATGAATTATCAATACCATGTTCCAGTAGCCAATCCATTACTTCTACAGGGTTAGGAGCATACTGAAGTTGCAAAAGTTTAAAAAACATTTCTTCACGTGCGCCTCGTAGATAAACAAAATCATCAGGCATAAAAACTTCTGTTAATGACATAATTTTACGGCGTGTCATCAACAGTTCATCAAAAGTTTCTTTATTTTGAGTGGAGTTCCCAAAATAATTTCCGAGATATACTATTTTATCACCACGACGAAATTTTGAAACTAATCCCTTATGAATAGTTTGAAGCGAATACAAATCTCCATGGATTGCGCCCACCGACCAAATACGTTTCGCATTCCTCAGTATGCCATACCGATTGTTATCCAAGTCTGTGACGTTGGTCGCGCTCATTAAATTTAGTACCGATCATGAAATTGATGTTATGGGAAGGTAGCAACTTTAAGAGATAATGGAAACAAAAAAAGCCCGCTAAATGCGGGCTTTTATAAAAAAATCTTAATAAATACTAAGCCGCAATTTCTGGCGAAAGAACAGTCTCTAATTTTATCATTGCTTCTTTTTCACAGATTTCTTCAACTGCCGCCACTTCTCTTGCAAGACGGCTAATCGCTGCTTCAAAAATTTGTCTCTCAGAATATGATTGTTCAGATTGGTCGCCGCTACGGTATAGATCGCGAACAACCTCTGCTAAAAAGATAACACTGCCTGAATTAATTTTTGTTTCATATTCTTGGGCACGTCTGCTCCACATAGTCCGTTTAATTTTCGCCTTACCTTTAAGGGTTTCAAACGCCTTATCCATCGTACCTTTATCAGAAATAGCGCGCATACCTACACCAACAGCCTTATCCGTTGGAACTCTAAGTGTCATTCTTTCTCTTTCAAAACGAATAACATATAGCTCGATAGACATGCCGGATATTTCCTGCACTTGAATATCCGTAATATTTCCGACGCCATGTTTAGGGTAAACTATATTCTGATCAATTGAAAATTCCAATTTTGCCATTAAAAACTCTCCGTTATTGCCCAAATCATCTCATAATATTGAATGACAAATTCTTAGGGCATTCTTCTTTAATTTAAAAACATAACCCACGGCGATTTTAAATAACACAAACTGACCTGTTGCATAATTATGTGAAACAAAACAATGCAAATATCTTACAAAAAAATCTTAAATTGACCTTTCGTAAGAATCATATCTATATTTTAGAACAGGTTTAGAATCAGTAAATTAATGTAAATATCCCTGTCAAACTGCCGCGTTCTATGGATACATTCTAACATAATTTTAACAAAAAAAACACCCCTTATCTCACATGTAACATAATCATGTTTCATACGATAAAAAGTGTTCTTAAAATTTAATGAAATTTATTAAGAGCCTTCGCCCGGATTTTCACTGAAATATTTTTTGAACTTGTCCCCTTCGGTTGCCACATCATCTGCACCTTCCATAGGTTCTCTTTGTTCAGTAATATTAGGCCAATCGTCAGCATATTTTTCAGCAAGCTCTGCCCATCTTTCCATACCGTCTTCGGTATCGGGTAAAATTGCTTCTGCAGGGCATTCCGGTTCACAAACACCGCAATCAATACATTCACTAGGGTTAATGATAAGCATGTTTTCACCTTCGTAAAAACAATCTACAGGGCATACTTCCACACAGTCAGTATATTTACAGTTAATACACGCTTCCGTTACGACATATGTCATTGTGCTCTCCTAAAAAACATCAGTCGAAAAATCTATATACAAAATGCATATAGCACTTTTCTAAGGGACGTCAAACGTAATTATAATTTTTATAATAGATTATTTTCCTGCATTACTTTTTTGCGAATTTCGCCACTCTCTTTATCCGAGATATATAGTAACCCAGCAATTCGGCGCATTAAATTACTTTCATATGCATCTTCTTCGCCATCAGCAAAGACTACACCCCAAAGCATTTCCATAATATGTGCACGACCTTGATCATCAAAATGATTCTTGATCTCTTTCGTAAAGGATAGAATTTGAATAGACTGACTTTGTTTATCTTCGGCAATCGCCAATAATTCCAACGCATCTTCAGAAGAAAGCTTCAACTTATTAATCAAAATACCTTCAATGACGTTACGCTCATCTTGATCATAATCGCCATCTTGCATAGCGACTTCAACCATCAGCGCCGCCGCTGCTAGTTTTTCCGCGTCAATTGGTTGTGTTTTAGATTGTTCCGTAGTCTCTGCAGCAAAGAAATTGCCAATCTTTTTAATAATAGACACTTATATACCCTTTTATTTTATGAACATAGATCTTGTATAAAAGGATATGACGTTTCTGACAACGTCTCTTTTATTATCACCTTTTGGCACATCGTCATTCATGACATCATTTAAAATTAAACTCGCTAAACCATGCACGAGTGACCAACACGTCAAACGAATTAGGTTTGGCGGCAAGTCTGGGGCATTCGGCAATTTCATACATGCAGTTATCACGTTTTCCAGAACGTCATATCCTTTTTTCTCATTTTCGAAAATATGTTCATGTTTTTCAGTGTTCTCTAAACTACCGCCAAACATCAAACGAAAATGCGCAGGATGCTCTTGAGAAAAATCATAATAAGCCACACCCAAATTTACGAGCTGCTCAACAGGGTCGTCCACTTTTTGCGAAGCCAAAGCCATATTTTCTTGTAATTTCGCAGAGCCTTCTTGAATTAAAACAACAATAAGTGCTTCTTTATCTTCAAAATGTCGATAAGGTGCTGTTTGTGATACGCCCGCTTTGCGTGCTAGAGCCCTTAGGCTTAAGTCTTGTAAAGTTCCTTCTTTGAGGATCTCTAACGCAGAAGAAATAAGTACTTCGCGCAAATTACCATGATGATATGTCGATTTTTTTGATTTCATATTTACTATTCATGTTGCCAATCGTCGTTCATTGTAAAAATAATGTTTACAGTGTCAATATAATAATGTGATATTGTATCATTGCTCGATAATCAACTTACCATCATCGAATTGAAATCGATCCAACCTATTCAAAAAATTCATTCCTAATAAGGATACAGAAAGCATGCCTTCTTGAGCAACAAGTGCCTGAACATTATAAACGTCAATGACACCATATGAAATTCTATCAATATTGATTTCGGCCATTTTTGTAACACCGCCAGCGGTATTAACAGGGATGCTAAAATCACTTTCATTAAGATACAAATTCATTTTCTGTGCATCAGAATAACTGAGCGTTACGAGCGTTGCACCAGTATCAACAATAAACTGAACATCATAATTGCTCACCTGCATATCAAGCCAATAATGACCATCACGCTGCATCGGTATTTCAAGCGAATGAGCAACATTGGTAACATTCTTTTCTTCAGTATTAGGCATTCTTGAGCGGTTGGCAGAATTCGTTAAAAAATCTACCCCATAAGACGTATATAGGACGTAAAGTAACCCTATAAAAAATACTGCTTTAGTAAAAAAACCCATTTTTGCTCCTTAAAGATAAGAACAAAGTAACGGCTGAATTCTAAAAAGAAGTTAATAATTAAAGAAAATTTTTCTTATAAATCACGGTCCATCAATCGATCAATGGCGCGTCTATCAGCTTTAGTAGGACGCCCTAATCCTTTTTCTCTTATAATTGACATTTCACGCGGCTGGTCTTTATGGATCACTTTAGGTGGCGTTAGGTCTTCATATAATAGTTGCGCTTCTGGGGCAGGGCCTCGTCTCGTCCCGATATCTAAAACTTTAGCGATATAAATATCATCAACTCTTATATATGTGAGGATATCACCTGGCAACACGACCGAACTGGATTTTTTACATAAGTTACCGTTAAGTCGGACTTTCCCACCGCGAACCATCTTAGATGCAAGCGAGCGGGTTTTGTAAAATCGGGCATGCCAAAGCCACACATCAATGCGTTGCGTTCGTATTTTCTCAGACATATGGCAATTTGCCCATTTATTTTTTACCTTTCATTTGATCTTTTAGACCAGCAAGAGCCGCAAAAGGACTATCAGGATCAATTGAAGCTTTTTTAGCGGGAGCATTCGCCTTATGAACCATAGGACCTTTTTGGGCGTGTTTCTTTTTCCCTTTAAATGGTTTCTTTTTACCTTGGTTTGGCTTGCCTTGAGGTCTGCGGCGCGTATTTTCCGGCTTATGTGAAAAAATAACTACTTTTTCAGCTGGTTTGACTTCATCAACTTTTGCTTGAGCATCTTCTAATTTTTCTGAAGACTTCTCTTCGTTAGAGACTTCTTCAGTTTTTTCAGAAGATTTATCTTCTTCTTTATCTTTTGCTTTACTGTTCACATCTTCATTTGTTTTTTCTTGCTTATCGTCTTTGCGTTTAGCCAAAATTTCAGCGGCTTCCGCAACATCATATTCTTTCGTAACATATCCAAGATATTTCATAATTTCGATAAAATCAGTGCCACTTGTTCCCACGAGGCTCATAAGATCAGGGTCCATAGGAAACGGACCTTTCATTGAAACTTCGCGCGCGGCATTGGCAAGTCGCTCTAGCATATCTAAACGAACCGCATTCTCCCCAACTACCCGGTAGCCCGTTACTTCATAAAAAACACGGGATGCTTTTTGATCAACTTTTATCGTACAGAGTCCCGCAGGTGGTATTTCTGGTAATCTTTCTTGATCATTAAATAATGCCCATAAAAGTAATCTTAATTGCGCAGGCGCCGGTTTTAAAAGCGCCGGAATATAAAGGCTTGTCGCCCCAAGCCATACACCCAATTTTTTAATTTGAAATCGTCCCGCACTATCCACTTCTTTAAAATCTTTTGCGATAAGGCGGCGAGGGATGGTTCCCAATTTCTCAACCATTTGAAAAGCAATCCCGCGTGCCATTCCGCTAATACGGTCATTGCCTTCTTCATCTTTGGCACCATTTGCCGCTTCTTGTAAAGCAAATAATGGTGCAAGAACATCAGCAATATGCGCTTCTAACCAGCGTTCTAATTTTGCCTGAACCAAATTTAAAGCATCCCCTTGCAATACAGGTGTTGGTTGGACTAGAGCTTTAGGTGTTAATATTGACGTCCCCTTCATAATGCGACCAACAGGAATGCCACGCCAATTAATCGTGCTTCTGGTCAGCGGGTCACCAAAAATAAGGCTTATCTCACCATCTTCGGCTTGATTAAATTCTTCAGCTCGGTTTTTGATTTCTTCTTTCAATGTTTTATCCGCAGCATTTCGAAGTATCTTACTATCTTCTCCGAATGCTCCTTCATCTTCTTTGAATTGGAAGCCCTCAATAGTGCCGATGAAGTGGTCTTCAACATAAACACCGCCATCCGTTTCAATATTGGCCATTAATTTTCCTTTTTGGCGTAATTCCCGCATTAATACTGACGTCCGTCTACTGACAAAACGCTTCGTCAATCGTTCATGTAGCGCATCTGATAGTCTGTCTTCAACATCTCTTGTTTGCGATTGCCAATATTTTTGGTTTTCGCACCATCCGCTACGGTTTGAAATATAAGTTAAAGTACGCACATATGCAATGCGTGCTGATAAGGCATCTATATCGCCTTGAATTCTTTTAAATGGTTTAATCTGCTCTGCGAACCAGTCTTCCTTTATGCGCCCATTATCCGCAGAAATCTGCCGATAAATACTTGCGCATAATTTTGCGTGTTCATCGTCTGAAACCTGTCTAAAGTCTGGTATTTGACAGACTTCCCAAAGCATTTTAACGGCCGCTGGACCGCCAAGCATATCTTTAATATCAGTCGTTTCAGATAATTTTCTAAATGTATCAAGATCGAGTTTGTCCATGGTACGGGTTAGACCAGATCGCTTCGGAACCACTGCAAGTGAGCGAATCACACTTTCCGCTCTTGAAAAATCAATATATGCATTTCGCCACTGCAAAACCGTCAATGGCGCAAATTGATGATTTTCAACTGCATAAACCATTTCAGGACTTAACCCCGATTGATAGTCTGCTCCTTCAGTGAGACATCCAAAGGTCCCATTATTCATGTAACGTCCGGCTCGTCCCGCAATTTGAGCAAGTTCAGAAGGCATTAAGTCACGCATGGTTCGACCATCAAATTTTGAAGTATCCGCGAAACTTACGTGATCAATATCCATATTAAGTCCCATGCCGATAGCGTCGGTCGCAACCACATGATCTACATCACCATTCTGATATAGCTCAACTTGGGCATTTCGTGTTCGAGGGCTTAGAGCCCCCATCACTACAGCGACACCCCCTTTAGCTCTGCGAAGCATTTCCGCATATGCATAAACATTATTAGTGCTGAAAGTTATCAAAGCACTGCGTCTGGGCAAGCGGCTTAACTTTTTTGGTTCAACATATATAAGCTCTGAAAAACGAGGGCGTGTTATAAATTCTACGTCAGGAATAAGATGTTTAATAAGTGGTCTTATTGTTTCCGACCCAAGCAACATTGTTTCTTGGCGGCCGCGTGAACGCAGCAAACGATCCGTAAACACATGTCCACGATCAAAATCCGCTGCGAGCTGAACTTCATCAATTGCTAGGAAATCCACCGTCCGCTCAACCGGCATGCTTTCCACGGTACAAATAAAATAACGTGCATTTTTGGGAACGATTTTCTCTTCACCTGTGATAAGAGCCACATGAGTATTGCCCTGTTTATCAACCACGCGGTCATAAATTTCGCGCGCAAGCAAACGCAGTGGTAAGCCAATCATGCCTGACGCATGACCCAGCATCCGTGCAACGGCCAAATGGGTTTTACCTGTATTGGTCGGACCTAAAACGGCCTTAACGTGGCTCTTTGTTTCCGCAGCTTGATTTGAAATATTTTTCATGTGCGCGAATTAACACATTCCCCTCTAAAACCCAAGCCTATTATCGACCGTATTTCTTTAAGATCGCACGAACCTTATCAACCGGAAGCTCATGTACAGTTTTTGTTTCCCCAGTGATAACATTTTTTGATGTAACAGAACGTGCCATTAATAATGAATTATATATAGCTTCTTCGGTAGCTTCTGCCGCTGCTTGAAAGAGCGGCGAAACGCGATTATTTGGTATTTCTTCAATCTGTGCATTTTCATTACGGCGATCCGAAGTGCGTCTAACACTTTCGGCCGTTGAAAAACTAATCACATAGTCACCACTTCCGTTGGTCATGGATGAACCCGTTCTCGCCAATCCTGTCATTGCACGATTACCAAGACGTTCAAGGTTTCTATCTGATAGAGGCGCATCAGTAGCAACAATCATCATGATAGATCCATCGGCCACATCACTATCAACATAATCCTGTAAATAAAATTGGTTTAATTCCTCACCAACTGGCACGCCGTCCATCATCAGAATGCCACCATAATTACTTTGTACCAAAACCCCTACGGTATATCCCCCGAGTTCATCAGGTAATACTCTAGATGAAGTTCCAATACCACCTTTCCAGCCAAACGCGCTGGTTCCTTTTCCTGCTCCGACATCACCTTCTTCTACTGATCCTGATTTAGCACCTTCTATTGCTTTAATAATAATATCTGCCGTTAAATGGCGGCCGCGTATGTCATTAAGACCCGCATCATTTGTTTCCCCAACCACATTATTGACAGACCGAACCGCTTCATTACCCTCTTGTGCCAGGGTCCAATCAAGGATCGCATCTGCCGCACGTGAAACATTCAATGTATTCGTTAATAGAATAGGTGTCTCAATTTCACCAAGTTCATGAATTTGGGTATATCCCATCATTTTACCAAAGCCATTACCAATCACTGCTGCTGCTGGAACTTTATTCTGATAAATATTGCCCCCATGGGGAAGAATGGCGGTAGCACCGGTTCTAACGCTGTCACCTAAATCCAATGTCACATGACCGACCAAGACGCCTTCGACATCTGTAATAGCATTTAAGTCACCCGTATTTAAAATCCCAGGCTTAAGTCCGATATCACGTGAGCGTACTTGTTCTGCATCTGCTGGTAATATCAATGCGCCTATAAACAAAATCGACGGAATAACGGATCTTAACATATTAATTCTCCTTAATTAATTATAGAGACTATAATCCAATCCTAAATTTTGTAAAATGGATAATACTCGTACATCAAATTTATACAAAATTAATTTTATTACTGACTAATGTTTATTTATAATTGTACAAATGTATTTTATTGCTATATATTGTTCATATATTATCAAAATTGGTGAAAATAATGAAATTGCAAGAAAGCGAAAAAAAACTGCTCGATTTACTAAAAATCAATAGCAGAATGAGTGCCGCAGAGCTAGGAAGGAAGTTAGGCCTAGCCAGATCCACCATCCACATGATGTTAACACGCTTAGAAGAAAAAGTAATCGATGGCTATACGGTAAAACTTAAGCCTGAGACGCTAGAAAATGATGCGCGCTGTTATGTCACAATAACCCGTGACCCCAAGAAATCTTCGCTTATTGAAGAATCTTTATATAATATGCCTGAGGTTGATTGCCTTGCAACTGTAGCTGGCTCAATTGACTTTATGATACTTGTGCGAACAGATAACAATCAGCAGATGGATTCGGTATTAACAAAGATTGCAATGCTTGATGGCGTTTTAAACACTGAGAGTCACATTATCTTATCATCAAAGTTCAATAGAATACCCAATTAACACTAATAAACGACATATATAGTTTAATATTGTTCATTTATAATTGACTTTTGTTCATTACTTTATATATTTCGTTCATGTAATGATAAAAATTTTAATAGAGAAATTAAAAACATACTTTTTCATATAGATTTAATAGAGATAATAGACATTCGTCATAATTATTAAAAATATTAAAATCTATTTTATTTAACCAGTAACAGAGAATCTGATAAAAGCTGATCGTCTTTTTAAGAACAAACATATAAGGAAGTTTGATATGATGAATAAAGAAGAAATTTATGCCGCTCTTGGTTTAACGGCATCTGATATTGAAGGCGGTAATCTTGCCGTCCAAACACCAATTGATGGTTCAGAAATAGCCAATGTAACAATGGATACACCCGCTGAAGCAAAAGCAAAGATTGCTCAATCAGTAGAAGCTTTTAAAGCATGGCGTAATGTTCCAGCACCTCGTCGCGGAGAGTTGGTTCGCATTCTCGGTAACATTCTTCGTGAAAAGAAAGAAGCACTTGGTGCCCTAGTAACACTTGAATGTGGTAAAATTTATCAAGAAGGCCTAGGTGAAGTTCAAGAAATGATCGACATTTGTGATTTTGCTGTTGGTCAAAGCCGCATGCTTCACGGTCTAACGATTGTGTCTGAACGTCCTCTTCATAAAATGCGTGAAATATGGCAACCACTTGGCCCTGTTGGTATCATCAGTGCTTTCAACTTCCCAGTGGCCGTATGGTCATGGAATACATGTCTTGCGCTTGTGTGTGGTAACTCTGTTATTTGGAAACCATCAGAAAAAACACCAGTAACCGCCCTTGCTTGTCAAAAACTATTTGAAATGGCTTGTGCTGAATTTGGTGATGATGCGCCGGAAAACCTTTCAATTATTCTTACTGGTGAACGTGACATTGGTGAAATTCTTGTATCTGATGAGCGCGTGCCGCTTATTTCCGCAACAGGAAGCAGTGCAATGGGTAAAATCGTTGGACAAAATGTAGCCGCTCGTTTCGGTAAATCAATTCTTGAACTTGGTGGAAACAATGCCATCATCGTATCAAAAGATGCTGACCTTGACCTTGCTTACCAAGGTATCGTGTTTGGTTCCGTTGGTACATGTGGTCAACGTTGTACGACAACACGTCGTCTATTCATTCACGAAGATGTGTATGATGAGATTGTACCGCGCATCAAGAAAGCCTTTGCAGGTGTTTCAATCGGAAACCCACTTGATGAAGCAACACTTATGGGCCCATTGATTGACGAAGACAGCTTTAACAACATGGAAAATGCTCTTAAAGTTGCTAAAGAAAACGGTGGTGTAATCACTGGTGGTGGTCGCGCCATGGCCGATGAATATCCTGGTGGCTACTATGTGAACCCTGCCCTTGTTGAAATGGACGGCACGGACGCAAATGTAAAAACAGAAACTTTTGCCCCTATTCTTTATGCCTTCAAATATACTGATCTTGAAGATGCAATCCACCGTCAAAACGACGTACCACAAGGGTTATCTTCTGCAATCTTTACAAAGAATATGCTTGAAGCCGAAACCTTTACTTCTGAATTCGGTAGTGACTGCGGTATCGCCAACGTTAACATCGGCACCAGTGGCGCAGAAATCGGCGGCGCTTTCGGTGGTGAAAAAGAAACAGGTGGCGGCCGCGAAAGTGGTTCTGACGCTTGGCGTGGTTACATGCGCCGCATGACAAGTACAACCAACTATTCAACTGAACTACCGCTTGCACAAGGCATTAAATTCGACGCTGAATAAGTTCATTCCCTATATTAAGCTTTAAAGCCCGTAAGATATTAAGTCTTACGGGCTTATTTTTTGTTTCCCTATCAGGCAGAATCGTCTATGACTAAATGCTATTAAGAATGATAATTAATAAGTAAGCTCATATGACAAAATATTTAAGTGAATTGGAAATTGGTGAAACAGGCATTATTGCCGGCTTTGATACCACTCGGGTGCATGATCAGGAATTTGCTGCAGATCTGGAAGACAGACTACTGGAAATTGGTTTTGAAGAAGGCATATCGGCAGAACTTCTTCATGTTGGCCCCATTGGGCGCGATCCTCTCGCAGTTAAAGTGGGAACGATGACAGTAGCCCTTCGTCGCATGGAAGCGGACGCGATTATTTTGGGAGAAAAAGAATGAGCGAATTAAATGTTGCCCTGATCGGTGCGCCAAATGCTGGAAAAAGCTCCCTTTTTAATACCTTGTCCGGAAGCCATCAAAAAGTTGCCAATTACCCGGGTGTCACCGTAGAGCGTCGTTCTGGTCTTATTACCACCGAAAGTGGACATACGGTTAAGCTCATCGATTTACCCGGTATTTATAGTTTAAATGACAGAAGCCTTGATGAAACAGTAAGCCGTGAAGTGATTACGGGCGAACATGAATTTGAAACACAGCCTGACGTTCTGGTCTGTGTCATTAATGCGTCAAACATTCGCGTTCATTTACGGCTTGTTCTTGAATTAAAATCACTAGGCCTTCCCATGATTGTCGCGCTAAACATGCATGATTTAGCAACACGTGACGGCATTGAAATTGATACCAATCGACTTGAAGAAGAACTTGGCCTTCCCGTTTTTACAACTGTAGCCGTTAGAACAAGTGGCATTTCCAGACTGGTTGAATTTCTTGATCGCGATGCGAGTGCCTATTCAAAACCAACTGGCGCCATGTCGGACACATCAACCCGTGCCTTGCAAAAAGAAGCGGGGCGTATTACTAAGCTTGTCACCGTTAAAGAAGGCGGTCATCACAAAATGACCCGCGTGCTTGATGGCATTGCACTGCATCCTGTCTTGGGTCCAATTTTATTCTTCGTGATGTTATTCTTTATGTTCCAAGCCGTTTTTAGCTGGGCAGAAGCCCCTATGGACATGGTTGAATGCACCTTCGCTATAATTGGTGAAGCCGTCGCCACTTATATCCCAGAAGGCATATTCAGAAGCTTCATACAAGACGGCCTTATTGCCGGTGTCGGAAGCGTGCTCGTGTTTTTACCGCAGATCATCATCCTCTTTTCCTTTATCCTGCTTCTTGAAGCGAGCGGATATATGGCCCGCGCCGCCTTTATCATGGATAAATTAATGGCAAAAGTCGGCCTTAATGGTCGTGCTTTTATTCCCCTTCTTTCCAGTTTTGCTTGTGCAATTCCGGGCATTATGGCAACACGCACCATTGCAAACCACAGCGACCGTATCACAACCATTATGATTGCACCGCTTATGACATGCTCCGCGCGTCTTCCGGTTTATACCCTTATGATTGCGGCCTTTATTCCCAATGATCCGGTGTTGGGGTATTTCGGCCTTCAAGGTGTCGTGTTTTTCACACTTTATCTCGCTGGTATCGTCAGCGCAATTATCGTCGCCGCCGTCATGAAAAAAACCATCACTAAAGGGACACTTCAACCATTCTTGATGGAACTGCCAAAATATCAACTGCCGCGTCTAAAGCATGTATTCCTTGAATTATGGCAGCGTGTCCGCGCCTTTTTACGTCGCGCGGGTACAATCATTCTTTATGCCGCTATTGCCCTTTGGGCACTCACGCTTTATCCCAACCCGCCTGAGGACGCAACTGAGGCAGACATATATTATAGCGCCGCGGGTCTTATCGGTCGCACATTGCAGCTGGTTTTTGAACCACTTGGTTTTAACTGGGAAATTTCAATTGCCCTTGTTCCCGGTATGGCCGCCCGCGAAGTCGCCGTTAGCGCACTTGGGACCGTTTACGCCCTGCAAGGGGACGAAGATCAAGTGGCCGAAAGCCTTGCCACCGTTCTGCAAAGTGCATGGCCGTTATCAACCGCGCTCGCGTTCCTCGCATGGTTTATCTACGCCCCGCAATGCCTCGCAACCCTCGCCACCGCACGGCGGGAAACCAACAGCTGGGGCTGGACCGCCTTTATGACGGGATACCTATTTGGCTTGGCTTATTTAATAGCAATGATTGTCAATTTAGCCGCTAAAGCTTTGATGTGATCAAAAAGGCTCCTGAATCTCAGGAGCCTTGAAAATCTAACTATCGAATGACTGCTTTCGACCCAAAGCGGCCAGTCATGTAAACCCGTTTTAACCAACGGCCATTACTAAGCTAAACTCTTTCAAGCTAAAGGAGTGATAAGATACATGTTATCAAATTTAGCACTTATGGCAGAAATTATGGGGTCGTAAGCCATTCAGCTTATTATAGTTATCAATACAAAGTAGGCGTTGAGAATACAGTTTAGCCAATTCGATTGAAATGTGTGTCGAATATAGTGTACTGATATAAGATGAGAAACTTATAACTAAGATGGGGCTTTCAACTGAACCAGCTGTACTTGTCACTAAAAAAGCACGAGAAATGAAGCGATTTTATAGAATTAAAAACCTAATTTTTACATCATGTATTATGTTGATGATAAGCTATTTCATTTTCTTTTTTGATAGCAAAGGCGAGATAAAAGAAATTGTGATTTCGGCCTCTTTTAAAGAAAGTACTGGTCGATATTTTGGCCCTTATTATTGGGCCGTTCTAGGTATTACGCAATTTGCACATCAGGAAGGTTTGCAAATCAATAATACAGCCGTGGTTAAATTAAAGGAAGAAAATGGATCTTCTGGAATATATTCAATAAACGATAGGAGAATCAAATACATAACCATGAACCAGTTCCTCATATAAGAATAATATTCACCGATGAAGAGCCAATTACGACAATGATCGATATAGAATTACAAAATGAAGATGAAAAAGGAATGATAGTGACATTGCGTGTTAGGAAAACTGAGGATAAAAACGATTGCGGCATATGTAAGCGCTTTGAAGAGGTAATGATAAAAAACCCCGAGTATCCTTCCCCTAAATTTATATTAAGTTCACCGGTTCTCCTTACCAACTAAATTCGCCCCTAAGGCGCAAGCCAATACGTTAAAATACCACTGATAAATATGATATTTTCGCAATAATTTTGACTGTCCGCTTTGTGTCGAAAGCAGACACTCGTATTGTTTGAAAATTCTCTCACATCATAAAGATGAAAATTTTATTTCTCTTGAACCAATTTATTCTCAAGCTTGCCTACACCTTCAACGGTAATCGCGTAAGTATCACCCGGTTTCATGGAACCGGTATCACCCATGGTGCCAGACCAGATTACATCACCGGGCTCAAGTACAAAATATTTTGATATATAATGAACCATATAATTAAAATCGAAAATCATCCCTGATGAGTTCGCCCCTTGTGATTTAACGCCGTTATGACGTCCTTCGATATCAAGGTCCGTATAATCAAGCCCCGTGACCAAATGCGGGCCGACAGCATTAAAGTTTTTTGATCCCTTTGCACGAAGCCATTGAATATCGCTTGCTTGCCAATCGCGTTCCGAACCATCATTACCGATGGTGATGCCAAAGATATAATCACTTGAATCTTCAAGCGAGACATTTTCTGCGCGTTTGCCGACCACGATAACCATTTCTGCTTCATAATGAAAATTTTTGGCTTCCGCCGGTCTTACAAGGTCGTCTTCTGGCCCAATAATAGAACTGACGGGAACCGTAAATAGACCCGGTCTTTTGGTGGGGTCTTGTTCATATCCCGGCAATTTATGATCGCGGTAATTAAAGGCGGTCATAAATGATTGGTTGGGATCAACCGGCGCTTTTAATTTTGCGTCTGTTTCATTCAAGGTATGACCCGTGCGTTTACCGCCATGATATGGGGCCGATGATAATTGATGTACCACACCATCAACCAGCTCCCCCCATGATACGGTACCATGTTCTTCATAACGTACATAACGTTCGGCGAAAGCCGCGTTATTGATAAGAAGCGCGGCGATTACACCCGCAACTGTTGTCTTGATATTCATTTTATTATTTTCCTTAAACTTTATTTACCTTGGATAATTGTATTTCTTAAAACGCCAACGCCATCGATTTCGACCTCATAAACATCACCGACTTTTAATTGTTCGGATGTACCGATGGTTCCAGACCAGATCAAATCACCGGGGTTAAGCACAAAATATTTTGAAATATAACTGACCATTTTTTCAAAATCATGAATCATTTTGGACGTATTACCGTTTTGTCTCACTTCACCGTTAAGGCGCGCGGTTAATGTAAGGTTTTTATAATCGAGTCCCGTTTGCAGCACTGGTCCTACGGAATTAAACCCTTTCGCGCCCTTACCGCGAAACCATTGAATATCTGCGGGGATCCAGTCACGTGCAGATACATCATTCCCTGCTGTTACACCGAATATATAATCAGCCGCGTCTTCGACGCTAACATTATCAGCGCGCTTCCCAATAACGATCACGGTTTCTGCTTCATAACCAATGAAGTCACTATCCGCAGGATGGATAATTTCCGCATCCGGGCCAATTAAAGTGCCGGCCGGAACCATGAATAATCCGGGATATGGAGTTGTCTTTTGTCCTTCGGGAATATGATCCTCATAATTAAAACCCGTCATGTAAACATCTCTCGGGTCAACGGGCGCCATCATTTTCACATCGGCTTGATTGACCTTTAATCCTGTTGCCATTCCCTCCAAATAGGGGGCGTTTGATAACTGGTGGATTGTCTCGCCCTTAAGCTCACCCCATGACGTTTTGCCGTTTTGTTCATACCGAACATATGTTTCCGCAAAAGAAACAGCTGATATGACATAAGTCATCAACATTAAAGCCGAAAAACGTTTAAAATATAATTTCATAATAAGTCCCGTTTTTAATTTTTTATTAGCGTCGATGGTAATCTTTAATCAATAGAATGTCAAAGTGACTTATTAGGCAAAATTGGCCTTGAATCTCGTTGAATAAGTTACAATTGGTATTATAGTGTAGGAAATAAATCAGGATCAAAATCCGGAGAAGAACCGAAAATGAAAATACTCGTCCCCGTTAAACGCGTCATTGATTATAATGTTAAAGTACGCGTCAAATCTGACAATAGTGGTGTTGAACTCGCTAACGTTAAAATGTCTATGAATCCATTCGATGAAATCGCTGTTGAAGAAGCAATTCGTATAAAAGAAGCAGGAAGCGCAGATGAAATCGTTGCCATTTCTATTGGACCAGATAAAGCCCAAGAAACATTAAGAACAGCCCTTGCAATGGGGGCTGATCGCGCCATACTCGTCAAAACTTATCAAGAGGTTGAACCACTTGCTGTTGCGAAAATATTAAAAGCAGTCGTGGCGGAAGAAAATCCTGAAATTATCCTGATGGGTAAACAAGCCATTGATGACGATAGCAATCAAACCGGTCAAATGCTCGCGGCACTTCTTTCGTGGGGGCAGGGCACATTCGCCAGCGACGTTAAAATAGACGGCAGCAGTGTCAATGTAACACGTGAAATTGACGGTGGTCTTGAAACCGTAAAACTTAATTTACCGGCTGTCATCACCACTGATTTACGTCTTAATGAACCACGCTATGCATCGCTTCCAAATATTATGAAAGCGAAACGCAAACCTTTGGACGAGAAAACGCCTAATGATTATGGCGTCGATATTTCACCACGCTTAACAATGTTAAAGGTCGAAGAACCAGAAGGCAGAAGCGCCGGGGTCATGGTAGAGAGCGTATCGGAACTTGTTTCTAAACTACGCGATGAAGCGGGAGTACTATAATGAGCACACTTGTAATAGCAGATCATGATAATGCTGAATTAAAAGAAAGCACTTTAAACGCAGTTACAGCCGCGAAAGAATTTGGCGCTGATATTCATGTATTAATTGCCGGCAGCGGTTGTGCTAGCGTCGCGGATGCAGCGGCAAAAATTGATGGCGTCTCAAAAGTTTTATGTGCTGATAGCAATGATTATCAACACCCGCTCGCAGAAGTCATTGCGCTGCTGATCGTTGACCTATCATCCGGATATGATCAAATCCTTGTGGCAGCGACCACAACCGGTAAAAACTTTATGCCGCGTGTGGCAGCACTGCTCGATATGGCACAAATCTCTGATATTATTTCGGTGGAAAGCAATGATACTTTTAAGCGCCCTATATATGCTGGCAACGCCATCGCTACCGTTCAATCAACGGACGCGAAAAAACTGATCACTGTGCGTACAACCGCATTTGCCGCTGCGGATACAACATCCGGTTCCGCAGCTATTGAAAATATTACGGCAACTGAAAACCCCGGTCTATCAAGCTTTGTAGGGGCTGAGCTCAGTAAATCAGAACGTCCTGAGCTTACCTCTGCTAAAATTATCATTTCTGGTGGTCGCGGTATGGGCAGCGGTGAAAATTTCTCACTGATTGAAAGTATCGCTGATAAAATGGGTGCCGCCATTGGTGCATCACGGGCTGCCGTGGACGCCGGGTATGTTCCTAATGATTATCAGGTAGGGCAAACCGGTAAAATTGTTGCCCCTGAACTTTATATCGCCGTTGGTATTTCAGGTGCTATTCAACATCTTGCAGGAATGAAAGACAGTAAAGTCATCGTTGCCATTAATAAGGACGAGGAAGCACCAATCTTTCAAGTGGCAGATTACGGCCTGGTCGCAGATTTATTTGAAGCACTTCCAGAATTAGACAAGGAACTTTCATAATGGTGAAAACTGTTGGTGTTATTGGCGCCGGGCAAATGGGCAATGGCATTGCCCATGTCTTTGCCTTATCTGGGTATGAGGTCATTATTTGTGACATCAACGAAGATGCATTAAAAAAAGCCATCACCACCATTGAAAAAAATTTAAACCGACAAATTTCAAAAGAAATCATCACCGCGCAAGACGGCACAAATGCATTAGCAGCTATTCGAACTTCTAATGATCTTAAAGAGTTAAAAGACGTTGATCTTGCAATCGAAGCCGCCACAGAAAATGAAGAGATTAAAAAAGCAATATTTACCGAATTAAGCAGTATTATGAAGCCTGATGCAATTATGGCCACCAATACGTCCTCGATTTCAGTTACGAGGCTTGCTTCAGTTACCGATAGACCAGAAAAATTTATCGGCGTTCATTTTATGAACCCTGTGCCTCTTATGTCACTTGTCGAATTAATACGTGGCATTGCGACGAGTGATGAAACTTTTAAAACGGTAGCGCACATCGTCGAAAAATTAGGAAAAGAAAGCGCCAGTTCAGAAGATTTTCCGGGTTTCATTGTCAATCGTATCTTGATGCCAATGATCAATGAAGCGGTTTATACACTATATGAAGGTGTCGGCGAAGTTGAAGCCATCGATATGTCATTGAGACTTGGGGCCAATCATCCCATGGGGCCATTGCAACTTGCAGATTTTATCGGCCTTGATACCTGCCTCGCCATTATGCAGGTTTTATATGATGGCTTGGCGGACAGTAAATATCGCCCGTGCCCTCTTCTTGTGAAATATGTCGAAGCCGGATGGCTTGGTCGCAAAACCGGGCGTGGCTTTTATGATTATTCGGGTGAAACGCCCGTTCCAACCAGATAGAGTAAATAATGACGAATAATCTTTCGCGCAATCTTTTAATTGTATCTGCAATTGTTGCTTCCCTTTTTGGTGCTTTATCCTTTTATTATGCCAAGCAAGATTATCAAGCCGATAGCATTATTTTTAATACAAGCAAGGATATTGCACTTAACGGTTATGATACGGTGTCTTATTTTACAGATAAAGTAGCGGCGCGTGGAACTTCCGATTATCAAGCTGATTGGGCTGGCTCAACTTGGTATTTTACAAGCATCAGAAACAGAGATTTATTTGTCGCGAAACCCACAAACTATGCGCCCCAATATGGCGGATACGATCCTGTTGGTATTTCAAAAGGATATACTAATCCATCTGATCCTAAAATATATACTGTGATTGCAGGACGTTTATATCTGCATTATTCCGACCCATTTAGAGAGTTCTGGAACGAGGACCGTGGCACAAACATGGTCCTCGCTGATAGTAATTGGGCATTTTTAAGAGAGAAGCTTCTCAAACTGCAAGAAACTCAATAACTTCTTACCAAATCTTCACTCTATCCTCCGGTTTAATGTAAAGCGCGTGGCTTTCATCAACATTAAACGCCTCATAAAAAGCATCAACGTTATAGACAATCCCGTTCACTCTATAACGGTCTGGCGAATGCGGATCGGTTTGAATTTGTGTAATTAACGCTTCATCTCGAATTTTTGATTGGAACGCTTGCGCCCAACCAATAAAGAAACGCTGGTCACCAGTTAAACCATCGATAACAGGCGCCTCTTTGCCGCCAAGTGACATTTTATAAGCCATATAAGCGATGCTTAATCCGCTTAGATCACCAATATTCTCACCTAATGTGAACGTACCATTTACAAATGTGCCCACCACTGGCTCGTAACGGTTATATTGCGCCACAAGTTTTAAAGTCAGAGCAGCGAACTTTTCTTTATCTTCGTCTGTCCACCAATTTTCAAGGGCGCCGTCACCATTATAACGGCTTCCGCTATCATCAAAACCATGGCCAATTTCATGGCCGATTACCCCACCGATCCCGCCATAGTTGACGGCATCATCAGCCGGCATGTTAAAGAATGGCGGCTGTAAAATGGCCGCAGGAAATACGATTTCATTCATTGTTGGGTTATAGTAAGCATTGACCGTTTGCGGTGTCATAAACCATTCTGTTCTATCGATAGGCGCTCCAAGTTTCGCAAGTTCACGTTCATGAACTGTTTGTGCCGAACGCTCGATATTCCCAACAAGATCATCGGCTTTAATTTCCAACTTCGAATAATCTTTCCACTTATCAGGATATCCTATTTTAGGTGTAAATTTAGCAAGCTTCGCTAATGCTTTTTGTTTCGTTTCTTCACCCATCCAATCAAGTTCTTTAATACTCGCTTCATAGGCTTTAATTAAATTTCCGACCAAATCAACCATACGTGCTTTCGCATCCGGCTTGAAATGTTTGGAAACATAAACTTCTCCAACGACTTCACCAAGGTTACCACTGACCGTTGACACGGCTCGCCGCCACATTGGGCGCTGTTCTTCAACACCACTTAATGTTTTTGAATAAAATTCAAAATTTTGTTTATCCATTGCTTCATTAAGTCGGCCAGCCATATCATTTATCAACGACCACTTAAAATATGTTTTCCATGTTTCAATATCTGTTTCAGCCAATAAACCATTCAACCCTTCCATGAAACTTGGTTGGTTGACAATAATATCTGAAACATTTGATGCACCGGTAATCGCAAGTAAATTGTCTATGTCTAAATTGGAAAGCAGCGTTTTTAATTCAGCAATAGTATATTTATTATATCTTTTATTGGCATCTCTATTTTCTTCTTTTTTCCAATGTTGCTCCGCAATTTTGGTTTCTAATGCCATAATTTGATTGGCCGCTTCTTCTGCGCCATCTAATTCAGATAATGCAAACATTTTTGCGATATGCTCAACATATTTTGCGCGTGTTTCAACCGACTTCTCATCATCATTAAAATAATATTCTCTGTCCGGTAGGCCGAGCCCACCTTGCCAAGTTTGTAAGGCATATTGTGTTGGAATTTTCGCATCATTACTGACAAATAATGGAATAGGTGTACTTAGGCCGTATTTCCCAGCCTCTGCAATATATTCGCTCATACTTTTAAGATCGCTGATAGCATCTATCTGAGCCATTCTAGGGGCTAAGGAGGAAATACCTAGGGCATTTCTCGTCTCCATATCCATATAGGATTTATAAAGATCACCAACTTTTTGTTCGCTACTGCCAACTGATGCGCCGGAAGATGATGCCTCTTCGATAATCGTTCTGACATCCGCTTCCGCATTATCGCGAAGCACATTGAATGAGCCGAAACGGCTTTTATCAGCAGGAATATCGGTATTTTTCAACCAGGTTCCATTTACATATTCAAAGAAATCATCCCCAGGATGGACAGTTTTATCCATATTTTCAAATGTTATACCGGAAATTTCATCCGAGCCTATCATTTGTAATTCTTGATCTACGCTACCTTGTTCCGGTGAATTTGGCGCATTATCACACCCAATCATTAATGCTGCAACTGCAGCCATTGTCACTATTTTCGTAAAATTCATTTATTGCCCTTTGATTTTATTTTGGCTTTTTTGCTGGTTCTAAGTCTGTATGATTTTTTCAATATTCTCAAGAATTAATCGATAGAATTATTATTTATAAAAATCTTGAGATATTATAACATGTTTGTTATGTTATATCGTCTCTTAATTAGATTGTGTTGAAAGAGACTTTAATAACTTCTCCCTCTCTTTATCGGCCCACCAAATTTATTTGGGGGCCGATAGTTTTTCCTTTATTGGCTTTAGCTGATTATTCGATATAATCTGTCCTTAGAAATAAGGATAACTAGATATGTTCCAAGATGTGACGGAACTCAGTAGCTTTTATGGCACACCACTGGGAAAAATAGCGACACGCTTAATCCGTAGACAAATTCGTTCTCTTTGGCCATCGGTTAAAGGGATGGATGTCATGGGACTTGGCTTTGCCAACCCATATCTTGAAACTTACCGTCAAGAAGCGGATCATGTCATAGAAATCATGCCCTCTCAACAAGGTGTTATCCGTTGGCCGCGATATAAAGATCACGACAAAAATCGTTACGGTCGGTATTTAGGAAATGTCGCAACCCTTGCGCGGGAAACTGACTTGCCTACAAAAGACGCAAGTATGGATAGGATTATTCTCGCTCATTCACTTGAGCATACTGATTATAGTAAAGAAATGCTGAGAGAAGTTTGGCGAACGTTAGCACCAGGAGGACGTGTAATAATAATTGTTCCCAGTCGGCTTGGCCCCTGGTGTCGATCAGAAGCGAACCCTTTCGGGCATGGAAAACCATTTTCCTATTCGCAACTAAGGCAAATGCTTTCTAAAAATATGCTTAGTCCAACTAGACAAGCATCCGCATTATTTCTACCTCCATTTAAAAGTAGAACAATGTTAACGGCTTTATCCTCTTTAGAAAAAACAGGACAAAGATGGTGGAGCCAATTCGCCGGCGTACTAATTATTGAAACGGAAAAGCAAATTTACGCTGCCAATCCCACCGAAGGACATCGCATGCGTGTCAATAAACCAGTGATAGTTGGTTCTCAATATACTGAAAAATAAATCTACTTCGTAATGACATACAAGCCTTGAGTACCCAGAAAGTTTGAAAAGAATAGCGAATCCACACCCATTTTGCTGCCTGAGCTGTTAACGGCCATTCCTTTTTCAATCTTAATATCAAGTTCTTCACATAAATCAACAAAATCACGTATGGTGCAAAAATGAATATTTGGGGTGCTATACCATGGATAATCTAATGATTTAGTGACAGGCATTTTGCCTTTAAGCATCAAATGAAGACGAACGCGCCAATAGCCAAAATTTGGAAATGATACGACGGCGCGTTTCCCTACTCTCAAGAGTTCATTTAATATAATATCAGGACGGTCCATTGCCTGTAGGGTTTGGCTTAAAATTACATAATCAAAGCTATCATCAGGAAAATGACTTATTTCTTCTTCTGCATTTCCTTGAATAACAGATAGTCCTTTTGCAATGCTCTGATTAACACCTTCGGGACTAAGTTCAATACCTCGACCTATAACCTGTTTTTTACGGCGCAAGTAATCAAGAAGCATTCCGTCACCTGATCCAACATCAAGAACTTTGGCTCCTTCTGAAATCATATTCTCAATCAATAAAAGGTCGACGCGAATATCTGAGGCGCGGTGATTTTTCTTAAAATCATTCATTGGTCTTAATCCCCGCAACTTCAGCTTCCGCACTTAAGAAACCGGAAATAATATTAAACATTTCAGGACAATCTAAAAGAAAGCTGTCATGACCTTTATCCATATCAATTTCCATAAAACTGACTTGGGCACCAACGGCATTTAAAGCACGCACCATTTCTCGACTTTCGCGGGTCGTATATAACCAATCAGATGTAAATGACATAATGCAAAATTTAACATCAGTACCGTCAAAAGCTTCCGTTAAATTACCATTATAATTGCTGGTAATATCGTAATAATCCATCGCTCTTGTGATATAGAGATAACTATTGGCGTCAAACCTATCGACAAAAGAAATGCCTTGATATCTTAAATAACTTTCGATCTGAAAATCAGCATCAAAACCAAAAGTCAGTTTATCACGGTCTTGTAAATTTCGACCAAACTTTGATGTTAAGCTTTTCTCAGACATATATGTGATATGGGCTGCCATCCTCGCCACAGAAAGCCCTGCGTGCGGACGAGCATCACTTTCTGCGTATTTACCACCTTGCCAATCTGGATCCGCCATAATGGCCTGACGCCCGACTTCATGAAACGCAATATTTTGTGCAGAATGTCGCCAAGTAGATGCAATTGGCATTGCCGTTCTTAAACGGTCACGATAACCAACTGCCCAATGCATCACCTGCATTCCTCCCATCGAACCGCCGATGACAGAAAATAATTTTTCAATCCCTAGGTAATCTATTAATTTAACCTGTGCAGATACCATATCTGCAATTGTAATCACGGGAAAATCAAGGCCGTATACTTTGCCAGTATCCGGATTAATTTCTTTTGGTCCGGTTGTCCCACTGCATGAACCGAGCACATTGGCACAAATAACAAAAAACTTATCTGTGTCTATTGGCAGGCCAGGACCAATCACTTTTGGCCACCACCCTTCTTTACCCGTTAATGGGTTTTTACCACGCGCATATTGGTCGCCCGTTAAAGCATGACAAACAAGTATTGCATTTGATTTATCTGTATTCAATGTACCCCAAGATTTATAAGCTACATTAAAGGGTGATAAAGTCTCTCCAGATGAAAGTTGAAGAGGATCATCTTCGCCGAGTTTTACAACCTCTGCAAAGCCGTCTTCTTCTATATTATGTTCATCTGTTTCGTTCATTTTATAGCTTTTAATAAATTTTATCGTCTTAAGACTTCTACTAAAGCTTACTCTTAAGTCAACAAATCTTTGACTGATCACTATTAAAAAGAGTAAAAACTTTATCAATTCAGCACTATACGTCATTTTTTAGTGGTGCAATCCACGATATCCGTGTAGATCAAAAACAGTTATAATTATAAGAGAGTCGCCATGAATGGGCCTAAAACACATAGTTGGATTGAAAAACTTGACGTCTATGTCACCGGAAAATCTAAAGCGAAAAGCGAAAAACCGCCTGTAAAGCTTTCTGCTAATGAAAGTGCGCTTGGACCAAGCCCTAGAGCAATCGCAGCTTATAAAAACGTTGCAGAAGAATTGCATCGATATCCTGACCCCTCTTACCAAGAATTGCGTCAGGCACTCGCTCATAAACATAATATTGATAAAGATAGGATCGTTTGTGGCGTCGGGTCAGACGAGATATTAAAGCTTGTATGTCGTGCTTATCTTAAACCTGGCGACGAAGCCCTCTTTGTTGCACATAGTTTTTCTATGTATCCTATTGCTGTCACCTCTGTAGGCGGAGTTCCAATTGAAGTAAAAGATGTCGATTATACTGCCAATGTTGATAATATTCTGAATGCCGTATGCGAAAAGACAAAAATCATCTTTATTGCAAACCCCAATAATCCAACAGGTACATACTTACCAAATAGTGAAATTGAGAGATTGTGGCAAAATATTCCTGACTCCATTCTTCTGGTCTTAGATGCAGCCTATGCAGAATTTATCGAAGAAGAAGATTATGATGCGGGCATAAAACTGGTTGAAAAATCAGATAATGTTATAATGACGCGTACCTTCTCAAAGCTTTATGGTTTAGCTGCCCTAAGATTAGGTTGGGGATACGCTTGTAAAGAAATTTCAGAAACTTTAGATAAAATTCGTGATCCTTTTAATGTGCCGAGCAGCGCACAAATTGCCGGCAAAGAAGCGCTTAATGATATAGAATTTGAAAAACTTGCCTTTGGTCACAATAAAAAATGGCGTAATTGGCTGATGTCTGAACTAAATACTCTTGGGCTAAATGTAATCCCAAGCCAAACAAATTTTATATTATTTGAATTTCAAGACCGCGATAAAACCGCAAGCGCGGCCAATGAATTTTTATTACGCCATGGATATATTTTACGTTATTATAGCAGCCAAGGCTTAGAAAATTTTCTGCGATTAACAGTCGGAACCAAAGCCGAAAACAAAGAAGTCATTAAGTTACTTAAAGAATTCATGGAAAATTAAATGGCCCTATATAATCAAATTACCATTATTGGCCTGGGCCTAATCGGCTCTTCTATGGCACGCGGCATTAAGGAACGCGGCCTTACAGATAAATTAATCGGCTTTGATAACAACAAAGAATATCATTCAACTATTCAATCATTAGAACTCGTTAATGATTTGGCTAAAACAATTGAAAATTCTGTCGAAAATTCAGACTTGGTCATTTTAGCAACCCCAGTTGGAACTTATTCTGAAATTAGTAAAAAAATTGCCCCTTCTTTAAAAGAAGGCTCAACGATCACCGACGTCGGTAGTGTGAAATCTTCTGTTCTTAAAATGCTTTCTGCACACATACCGGATCATGTCCATCTCATTCCCGCGCATCCTGTTGCCGGAACCGAACAATCAGGCCCAAAGTCTGGATTTTCAAAATTATTTCATGACCGATGGGCCATAATTACCCCCCCTGAAGGTGCAGATAAAGAAGCAATAGAGAATTTGAAACAGTTCTGGGAAGCACTAGGAAGCAATGTCGAAATGATGGATCCTGATCATCATGATCAAGTTCTTGCAATAACAAGCCATATTCCGCATTTAATTGCTTATAATATCGTTGGCACCGCAAGAGACCTCGAGACTGTGACAAAATCTGAGGTGATAAAATTTTCTGCGGGTGGTTTTCGCGACTTTACCCGTATTGCTGCCTCTAACCCGACAATGTGGCGAGATGTATTTCTTAACAATAAAGATGCCGTCTTAGAAATGCTTGGTCGTTTCAGCGAAGACCTTACCGCATTACAGCGTGCGATACGCTGGGAAGACGGCGATGCATTATATGATATGTTTGAAAAAACGCGCCGAATTAGAAAACAAATTATCGATGCCGGGCAAGACGAAGATGTCGCCGATTTCGGTCGTCACCAAGATGATTAAGACTTAAGATATAAACTCATTCAATTACTGGCGGTAATTCCATAACCATTATGGGGCCAACATACATTTGGCCATTCTGCATGCTTATGGCAAGCGGCACTTCTTCGGGTAATGATGATGCGCTCGCTTGATTTTTTAGTAAGGAACGCGCCATTTCCGGAATATTATCATTTTCAGAAAGCCGTAAAAATAAAGAGGCAATATTTGTAACGGACGCATCAAAGGCACCCAATGGTTTTAAATTTTCATCCAATGTTAGATCGCCTGTTAATTTAACTTTTTGATCCACTGATCCATATTCAAAATTACTGATACTCAGTGTTCCGCCGTCATCACGCCATTCTGAAAGACCTGCGATAGAATAATCGGGCTGACTATTTGCATGTAAAAGTGTTTCAATTTTAATTTGATCCGCATTTTCACCTAAAACGGTATTCCTAAACTCATTAATCAAGGACGTTCTAGATTTAAAATAGAGTGCGCGGCTGACAGGCAAGTCATATGCTGATTGAGAAGTATTCCCACCTGTATTGCGCCTTAAATGAAATTCGGGCTGCTCTATAAAAGACACTTCATTTCCCTCACCTGGCAACCCATGCTGCCAACTTGTCAAATCCGCAATTATTGAAAGGTTATTGAGCTCATTTGTTCCCTCATCCAAAATTACCGATGACATCACTTTTTCAAAATTTATGCTCACAGACGGCATACTTAGTTCACCAATAACGGCATCCATATAATCGGTGACAATCACCGCGTGATTTGGCTTCCATGGTTGATATACGGCTGAAATTTGAGGGATTGTAATCAAAATAGGTTCCACAGTCATGAAACCTTCTGGAATTGCCGCATTAAATGTTGTCGCTTCAATAACTATTTTATAGGGAAACCCTGAAACTGTAACATCACCGACAAATAACTTTACCCCGTTAAGACGCTCTTCACTATTTTCCACCCAAGCTAGGGTCATTTCCTTTGCGTCATCAGCCAATTTAAACCAAAATAAGCTATAGGCAGCTATTAAGGTAATCACCGAAATTACAATTAATTTAAAACGCATCTAAAAATCCTATAAATAAAAAAAGAGGCAGAAAACTCTGCCTCTCTTAATACCTTATTTTTGCTAACTTCAAAAACGATAATTTAAACCCACTGAAATAACGGGATAAAATTTGAGATAGTTAATTTCATCCGTATCTCTAAAATCCTGTTCAACTTGCGCGATATTTTCAAGCAATATCGGATCGTTTGAAAGCGTGCCTCCTGTTGATGTTACATCAAGTCGTGGCTTGCCAGCAAAAATGATCCCAAGATCCATAAAGAATGACCAATCACTATCATCCGCAAGCGGGTTTCCCCAGCCAATGCCTAAATAAGGTGCTATAGACTTAAAATCAATTTCTGCATTTAAATCGCCAACTTCAGGGCTCGTATAGATTTGATCATCAATCTGATATGAATTACTAGGTAAAGCAGAACCACTTAGACCGTTATTATTTAAGACGAGTCCAGCCGTCACACGAAATGAGCTGTCCGTCACAAACCAATCACCCAAAGCCGTAAAACTATTTAATTTTACATCGAGATCATAATCATTACCTTCAACGTCCACTTCAGAACCAACCTTGAAATAGTTTCCGCCCACACGCACGTTTACACGATCAGCAACCTCAAACGTGGCCTCTAATCCTAAGCCTAAGGTACCCGCTTTTAAACCAATAGCCACATCACCTGGTGCCGCATTAGCATTATTATGAATAAAACACATTGATAATAAAACTAATATAGAACTAATAATCTTCATGATATTCTCCTCTTTATTACAAAATGAAAGATAGAATAGGATTATAACAATTTAGTTAACTTTAATTAAACTATTGCTGGCTTCTTCTATTTTATTTTCCAAGGTTGCCATAAAATCGTCTCTGCTAAGACCCGCGTCAATTGGCTCTAAGAAATCAAAAACTATATTACCCCCAGCCACAAGATGACCTTTTTTCGGCCAAAAAACACCCGAATTTAATGCGACAGGAATAACCGGTTTCTTCGCGAACTTATAGATACCGAATATTCCGGATTGATATTTAACACTCGCGCCAGGTAAAGTACGCGACCCTTCAGGAAAAATAATGAGTTGTCTACCATCTTCGATAGCGGCACCTGATTTTTGCATCATATCTTTAAGTGCTTTTAACCCACCATCTCGATCAACAGGAATCATACCTGTGTTTTTACAAAATTGGCCATAAAGTGGAATTTTTAACAATTCCTTTTTCATGATAAATGCTGGATGAGATACAATGGTATGCATCACAAACGTATCAAAAGAAGATTGATGTTTCATAGCGATAAAAGCACCGCCATAGGGTACATTTTCGATGCCCCGAATTTCTAATCGAATATCCATTATTATCTTTAAGAAAAAAAGCACGCCATAAGACCACCGCCGCTGACAGGTAATTAACGCATCACGAGAAAGCCAAAAAAAAGGAATATAAAGAAGACAAAACAATGTCGTCCACAAATAAAATACCGCTTTAAATAAAAAAGAGCGCAGCATATATGGCTTTTCCCTTCAAATAATCTTTATGCTTCATTATTATAAATTTGACTAGAAATTCGTGATCTGAGTAGGCTAATGATATATTTGCTATATTCCTGTGACAAGTTGAAATAATTAATGTTTTCTGGTCTCCATGATCCAACTGGATGCTCGATAAATAAAATTTCCGGCATAAAACGTTTAAATTCAACCATTGCCCGAGGCATATGCTCTAGTGAGGTAACAACACGAATTGTCTTTATATCGTTTTCACCAACCCACGTCATCGTCTCTATCGCATTACCGACCGTATCAGCAGCCTCTTTTCCACTTTCAACACAGCAGGATGACAATTCAGGACCCGTTCCCAATAAATTTATAAGCTGATCTCGGGTTACTTTAGTATCAACCCCTGAAACATATAATTTCTCCGCCAATCTTTCTTCTAAAAGTATACCAGCGACACTTAATCTATTTTGGCCACCCGTCAAGACGACTATAGCGTCCGTCTTATCTGAAATATTCATTTGTTTATTTGAAAGTTGATTGATAAACCACAAATATCCACCTAACCACATCAGAACCAAAGTAAGAAATAGATAAAAAAACGCTCGCATGAATTATCAAACCATCCTTCCTAGTTCACGCAGCACCGTTACTCGTGCTGTTAACATCGTTAAAAAAGCGAAGAAGAAAGGAAAAAGTAGGAGACTAGAAAGCGTTAAAAAGGGAAATGAAGGAATTTCCACTAAGCCTTCAGAAATATTCTGAATAAGTATAAAAAGAATATAAATAGTCAGCAAAGTTAAAACGAGCCCCCCTAGGCCCCCTTTAATACCATAGATCATAAATCTATTTTGATATGCCTTCGCAATCATATGGTCTTGTGCCCCCATTAGGTGCATTATTTCGATCGTTTTTTTATGCTCGGCCATACTCGATTTAGTACCAAAAATAACAATGCAAATCGACGCCGCTAAAATCATAATCAAAATTGAGAAGGCCGTATATTCTATAGTATTTGCTAAATTATAAAAATGACTAAGCCAACGTGCATGATCATCCAAATAAACGTTCTCACTATATTGACGCATCTGACTTTCGAGGGCGTCCAAATTAACATAAGCGTCATCACTGGTTTCAAGATCAATCATGACTGGTACAGGCAAATTATCCGTAATATTTCCAGACCCTAACCAAGGTTCAAGAAGAGCGGAGATTTCTTCATCAGATAATATTCTCACCGATTTAATACCTGGTGTCCCTCTTAATTCATCTTGTATTTCAAGCGCCTCTGACATAATTGCGGACTTTTCTTCACCCGTAATTTGAACTGTTACTCTACCCTGCAAAGAACTAGCCCATTCATCAAATCCTGAATGAAGAAGTAGGCTACCTGCGGCGAACAAAGCACTCAAATAAACCATAATGGCCATAGCCCATGGTAATAATTTTGTCGCTTCTCTATTTTTTACAGAAGGTAAAAAATCAAATGAAGGGCTCATATTTTAAACTCCCCATCCTGATTAAGAAACTCAGATGGGGGTCTCGTACCCTCCAAATAGAGAAGTTTCCCAGTTTCCAAATGTAACCGTGGTGCACCAATTTTACTCACTAGACCATTATCATGGGTCGCTATTACAATCGTCGTACCAAGTTTATTCAGCTCAACAAAGAGATACATTAACCGTTCCGCCATTTCAGGGTCCACGTTTCCTGTAGGTTCATCGGCAAGAAGTATATCGGGCCTTCTAATCACAGCCCTTGCAATTGCTACCCGCTGTTTTTCGCCTCCAGATAATTCTGAAGGAAAAGCCTGCATACGTTGCTTTAGACCCACCCAGCTTAAAAGCTCTTCAACATGTTCATTTATTTGCGCGCCACTACCGCCAGCAATGCGCAAAGGAAGTGCCACATTCTCTACAGCGGACATATGATCTAACAACCTAAAGTCTTGAAATACAACTCCAATTCTACGCCTTAATTTCGGCAATTCTTCGCGCGGTGATTTTGCAACATCTCGTCCGAACATTATAATTTCGCCACGCCCTGGACGATGTGCTAAATATAGTAATTTCAATAATGATGTCTTACCAGCACCGCTAGGACCGGTCAGAAAATGCATCGAGCCAGGCTCTAATTTAAAAGACACGTCTTTTAAAACATCATGTCCTTTATTATATCCCATACTGACATTTTTGAATTCAAGCAAGGAAAGCCCCTTTAATGATCTTATCATTTCGTTTAGATCATAGTCAGTTTAAGAATGCAATTCCAATTGGTTCATTTTATGGCAATAAAATAATAAGACGATGAAATAGCACCAATAATTTTATGATTACACAGACCTTCGACAATAATTTGTTAATGAAACTATCATAATATGCAGTCGTTAATAAATTTAATATTTCGTAATCCTATTGAAAATCATATAAACCCATACTATAACGTGATTTTTCAATGTTATAAAATTAAGAAGGGGAAGTAAAAAATCCAATGATCCTTACATGTCCAGAATGTAAATCAAGATATGTAGTAAATTCGACCGTGTTACTTCCCAATGGTCGAACGGTTCGTTGTGCGAAATGCAAAAATACATGGTTTGAAAAAAAACCTAAAGAAGACGTAGAAATCATTCCATCAGATGATGAAAATGTAAAATCTGATAATATCCAAAACCCAGAAAAAAATATTAACAATAACAATTCAGACAATACTGAAATAGAAGAAGACTTTGACTTTCCAATCAGTCAGCCTCGAAAAAGAAAGCGTCCAATCCCGAAAGGATCAAACCTTCCCGCCTTACAAAATCAAAAATACGGCTCAGGAAAAATGGGGTGGATATCGCTTGTCATTTTCTTGACAGCGATCATAAGCCTATTCCTGATCTTTCAAGAGAGTATTTCATCAAGTTGGCCTGCTTCTAAAAAATTATATGCTGCAATTGGACTTGATGGTGCAGAAATAGAAGTTAAACCAGAGGCTCCTTATGTTGACCCCATAGAAGAACGACTGGTAATTGGTGGTTTAGCGCCAAGACGAGAAAATATAAATGGCGTAGCTAATCTTGTTATAGCAGGACATGTAGAAAATATTTCAGACAGCCAACAAGATATTCCAGATTTAAGAATAAGATTACTCGATGAACGCAATACGGTACTAAGAGAATGGAGTTTCCAGGCAAATCAAACGTTCGTTAATACAGGTGAAAAGGTTGCTTTTGAAACCTCCCTACCCAACTCGCCTAATGACGCTCGAGACATTAGCGTCACATTTGCAACAAATTAATTTGCTTATATAAAGAAAATATAAAGATTCTACGTGTAGACATATCATGATTTATAAAAATTGGAAGATATATGGCACGCATTTTAATTGCAGAAGATGAAGTAGCAGTTCGAACATTTATTTGTCGAGCCCTAAAGCTGCGCGGTCATGAAACCCTTGGAGTGGCCGATGGCGGAGAGGCTGTCGTCGAGCTTGAAAAGGGTGAATATGATCTCCTTCTCACTGATATAATCATGCCTGTGATGGATGGCATATCACTGGCTTTAAAAGTCACAGCGGAGCATCCCGAACTTCCCATTCTAATGATGACTGGCTTTGTACACGAGAAACAACGCGCAAATGACATTGGAAATTTGATCCATGATGTTATTAGCAAACCATTCTCACTCGACGAAATTTGTCATGCCGTAGAAGAAGTGCTAAGTGTCAAAAATAGCATTCATTAATTATGAAACCGGCTTAGAATTAATTTCTTTTAAAATATTTTGAAGTTCAGGCGAACGAGATACTGGCTTATTAAGAACTCTCTTAAGATTACTCATCACAGCAATTAATTCAGATTGTGACTGTGTAACTTCTGCTGTATCGCTTTTTTTCATACTCGATAAAATTTCTTCTATGAGATCAGATGCATTATTTATTAAAAACCCGGATGTGGAACCCGAGAAAGATATTTTGTCACCAAGCATTTTAACGGCGGCCCCAACTTTTTCCTGAAGAGCGATCTGATTTTTTTTATTATCTTCTTTCTTATCTTCATTCAAATTGGAGCGTTTACTAGTGATTTTACTTGTCATTTGTTCATTATAGGAACTTGCAAGAAGTGTTTTTTGAATTTTGATAAGATTATCAATAATTTGACGGCTTTCGGTTAGCGCGAAATAATTTCCAAGCCCATCGCGGCTAAAAATGAGGTCATCATTCTGAACCAATCCTTTTTCCATAAAATCAACAATAAGGGACGAATTATAAAATTTCTTTTGATCGCTAAAGGCAAGAATATAACTGTATAATCTACGTAATGCTTTTATATCAATTTCAAGATCATATCTGTTTGATATATCTTGCGAGGCTATAAAGGAATAATCTTTAAATAATTGATCAGCCGTTCTTAACTTTTCTCTAATTTCAAGCACTTCTTGCTTTTGTCTTATGGCCAGTCTTAACTCATCAAGAGCCGCTAGAAGATCGCTTTCAATGACACCAATTCCATTATTTTCAAGGGTCTGGGCAGTATCCCAAAGTAAATCTCTCGCCGTTACAACATCATTTTCCTCAGTCGGGTTTGCCAAACGCCAATAAGCAGATCTTAACGCCATATAATATACAGCCGGCAAGCCTTCTTTTTCACCAAGTAGACCGAGAGCCTTCAAATGACGTAATATTCTTTTCTTGTCATATGACGGTTCCATCAGTTCTAATCTAAGATCAATTAGATTACCAGCCACCGGATGTTCATAGACTTTTTCAGGTATTAAAATATCTTTTAAAATAGACGTGGTTTTTTGTCCGGCTTCATCCTCTATAGATAATACAATATCGGCGGTTTCACCTGATAACAATGAACCTGAAAAATCCGCATAATAAATACTATTAATCGATCTGACATTTCTAATCGCTAATGGCTTGATTTCTTCTTGATTACCGTTTTGATCTTGAATAGCAATAGAAGCATTCATTAATTTCCGGTCATCATCCACATCAACCTTAAAGGCCAAATACCCCTTGTCATTTTCATATTCTTCTATGGTAAAATGATCTATCTCGGGTTCTCTATCATCGATAACGATAATTGGCCATTCCCCAATTTTGTATGATCCCTGCATTAATGCCCATGATGTTTGTGTATTAATCTGGGTCGATGCGATGAATTCATTATCGCCTACTTGTTCAAATGCAACTTTTGAACCATCAGATAAAAGAACTTTAGGGGCCCACTTTGTACCCGTAACCTTTAAATCAATGACGCTACCTTCATAGATTGGATTAATATCCTCATATCCTTCATCAGACAAAACAAGTTGTTTTTGCGTCGTATCTTGATCAAGGTAAAGTGGCGGCGTTAACGTTGCCGTAATTTCGGGTTTTTCATAATCAAATAACGCACGCGGCTTAAGAGTTAATGTTGTCAAACGGCCAAATTCATCGCCACTTACTAAGGCACCAACAAGCACGGCGCCTAGCACAACAAAAAACCTTCTTCTTGTATAGCTGTGATTAAATTTTATTTTTCCAAAAAAAGTAAAAATTAGCAGTAACGCGCAAACAACAATTAGAGAAACATAAAATACAGCTTGTAATACGGGAGAAAAACTTTCCCAAATATCAAATAGCGACAGTGTGTAATATAAAAGTAGTAATGTTATTGGTGGTATAACAACATCAACCATTCTCTTCAGTGAGAATGACTTAAATGTTTCAGCAGATTTTGCGTTACGATCTTCTAACAGAGCACACCCTTTATATCTTATAAGAACCTATTCTGACAGCCAAGGGGGAAGTTGATCAAGTCCAATAATTTCATCATAGCTTGGTCTAGGCCTCACAACAGCGAATTGTTCATTATTTACAATAACTTCCGGGACTAGCTTTCTTGTATTATAAGTGCTCGCCATAACGGCCCCATAAGCTCCCACTGAGCGAATCGCTAATAAATCACCTTTTTCCATTGGGCTAACCAATCTATTGGTCGCAAATGTGTCCCCTGTTTCACAAACTGGCCCGACCACATCATATAATGTGCTGGGCTCGTTTGTTTCTTTAATGGGATCAATACCATGGTATGCATCATACATACTGGGGCGCACTAAATCGTTCATGGCGGCATCAATGATGAGAAACTTTCTCTCTTCGCCTTTTTTCACATAGACCACCTTCGAAACGAGCACGCCTGAATTTCCAACCAAAAAACGGCCCGGTTCAATGATAATACGACACCCTAAATGATTTGTAACGCGCTTGACCATTTCTGCATATTCTTTTGGAAGCGGGGGAAAATCGTCACCCTCATAAGGAATACCAAGGCCACCGCCTAAATCAAGTCGCGTAATATCATGTCCATCTTCACGTAATGTTTCTACAAGTTCACTAATACGGATAAACGCTTCTTCAAACGGGTCAAGTTCCGTTATTTGTGAGCCTATATGCAAATCTAATCCAACCACATTAATACCAGGACGTTTAGCCCCATCTGCACAAAGACTACGTATGTTTTTCCAAGGAACACCAAATTTATTTTCTGATTTCCCTGTGGAAATTTTTGCATGTGTTTTTGCATCAACGTCGGGATTAACCCGGAAAGTGATATCAGCCGTTTTTTTCATTTCATCAGCGACAGCACTTAATCGAAAAAGCTCAGGTTCACTTTCGACATTAAATTGGTAAATGCCCTGTTCTAAAGCAAATTTCATTTCATCAACTGTTTTCGCTACACCAGAATAAACAATTTTAGAAGCAGGTACACCAGCTTTAAGCGCTCGGCGCATTTCACCTTCTGAGACGACATCAGCACCAGCACCAAGCTCAGCAAATGTTTTAATAACCGCCTGATTTGTATTTGCCTTGACGGCATAACAAATTAACAGGTCTATATCACCAAATGCATCTATAAATTGATTATATTGATAAGCAAGTGAGGCACTGGAATATAAATAAAAAGGCGTCCCTACTTCTTCTGCGATCGTTGAAATTTTTACATTCTCAACGACCATTTCACCATTACGGTATTCATAAAAATTCATCTTCTATACTCGACTAATGCTATTCTTTTGGTGCTTCATAGCCTTCTGGCGGTAATAAATCACCGCGTTTGCCACAGGAAAATAATGCTGATGACAAGGCTATCATTAAAATAATGGTGAAATAATCTTTCATAATTATCCTATTCTTTTCTTAGCACTTTCAACCTGTTTTAAAACTTCAGACGGTGCCGTACCACCAAAACTTACTCTGCTTGCAACTGATTTATCAACACTTAATACATTAAAAACGTCATCTGTGATTAATGGCTCTATAGTTTGCATTTCTTCAAGTGTTAATCCATCAAGATCACAACCTTTCTTTTCAGCCATCGCGACCAAGGACCCAGTAATATGGTGCGCTTGTCTGAAGGGAAGCCCTAATACTCGAACAACCCAATCGGCAAGATCTGTTGCAGTAATAAATCCTAAATCCGTAGCTTTACGCATTTGCTCAGGATTCACTTTCATATCCTCAACCATGCCTGTCATTGCCGCAATAATCAGCGAATATGTTTCCACTGCATCAAAGGTTGCTTCTTTATCTTCTTGCATATCCTTAGAAAAAGTTAGTGCAAGGCCCTTCATTGTTATCAATAAACTATTTAGCGATCCAATTATTCGGCCAGATTTACCACGGCATAATTCTGCAGCGTCCGGGTTTCTTTTTTGCGGCATTATCGATGAGCCGGTCGTGAAGCTATCTGACATTTGAATAAAATTAAATTGCGCACAAGACCACGTCACCATCTCTTCAGCTAAGCGCGAAACATGCACTGCACTAATAGCCGCCGCCGACATAAATTCCAGGGCGTGATCTCTGTCTGAAACCGAATCCATTGAATTTGCCGTTGGTCCATCAAACCCAAGTGCTTTTGCAGTTTGATGACGGTCAATCGGAAATGATGTCCCTGCCAAAGCAGCCGCACCAAGCGGGCATTCATTTAAGCGTTTTCTTGCATCTTGAAAACGACCTCTATCACGGGTAAACATCTCAAAATACGCCATCATATGGTGACCGAAGGTAACCGGCTGAGCACTTTGTAAATGTGTAAAGCCCGGCAGGATAACATCAGCGTTTTCTTCAGCGATATTAATAAGCGCTATTTGTAAAGCTTTTAGTGCTTCATCCGCTTGATCGCATGCGTCACGAACATAAAGCTTAAAATCTGTTGCAACCTGATCATTTCGTGATCTTGCCGTGTGAAGTCTTCCCGCTGTTGCACCAATTATTTCAGTCAACCGCGCCTCAACATTCATATGAATATCTTCAAGTTCTGCAGAAAATTCAAAATTCCCTTCAGTAATTTCTTGCTCAATCTGCGTAAGCCCATCTTGAATGGATTGGCCGTCTTCGTTCGTAATAATACCTGTTTCGACCAACATTTTACAATGTTCGATTGATCCTTGGATATCTTGCCTGTATAAGATTTTATCAAAATCAATGGAGGCGTTGATTTTTTCCATGATATCGGAGACGCCGCCTTCAAAACGGCCACCCCATAATGTATTGGCTTTTGGTTTTTGAGTATTTTCAGTCATTTTACAAATCTTTATTTTAATCTTGAGGATCAAATGAAAAATAAAACAATATATATTCTCTCTTTCATCGTCCTTATGGGCGGTGTTTTTTCTTTCTATGATTTAGGGAATACGCCAAATACGAACGTACCGCAAGGCCTTACGGCAGGTGCGATGAAAAGATTTGTATTTCATGACCGTGCTGTACCCGCGACAACCACAAAATTTCAAGATGAAAGTGGTAATGAGGTTTCTTTCTCAGATTATAAAGGTAAAGTCATTCTTGTTAATTTCTGGGCGACGTGGTGTGCTCCGTGCATAAGAGAAATGCCTGATCTCAATAATCTTCAAAATGATTTAGGCGGAGAAAATTTCGAAGTTGTTCTTGTATCTGAAAATCAAGATGGCATTGAAAGCTCGCTAAAATTTATTAAAGACAACAATATTTCTAATTTAACTACTCATATCGATGACAATAGAAATGTTGCCAGAACTTTAAAGACAAAAGCATTACCCACCAGCATACTAATAGATGCCGATGGGTTTGAAGTGGGTCGCCTTATTGGCCCGGCTGAATGGAATTCAGGTGATGCAAAAGCATTAATCAATTTCGTAATCTCAAAAGGAAAACAAACTTAATTATTGCATCTATCACAAGAGACAATTAGTTCCAAATGATAGCTATCAACTCGATAACCACTTTGAGAAATGCTCTTATCAAACAATTTTATCAAATTCTCATCATCAATTGATGAAACTTCCCCACAATGCTTACAAATAAGCATTAGTGATTCTTGATTCGCTGATTTCGGGTGTTCGTGGGCAATAAAAGTTCTTGTGCTTACAATGCGTTTGACCAAACCTTTGCTAGAAAGTTCATTTAACGCACGGTAAACAGTTGCCGCGGCATTAACACCTTTCTTTCTTAATAGGTCGAGAAGTTCATATGCACCGGCTGACCGTCCAAGGTTTAATAAGGTTTCATAAACCATCTTTTGATTAGATGTCAGACGATATGTGTTTACGATTTTTCTTTGGTCTTGTTTAAGACCAGTAATGTGATTTTTATTTACTAAGGCTGTCCTGCTCATAGCTTATTCCTAATATCCTGAGAAAAGGAAAACGGCTCTAAAAATGGCTGTTATCTTTTCATGATTAATATAAAATTATTTCAGAAAATTAGAATAAGGGCGGTGCGCGTGAGGATGGTTTTACCCAGGTTATCTGCAGTAAATTTTGTTTAACACACACAAATACAGTATTAATCTTGCTAATGTGTGTCGCATTATAAATTTTAGCATCATTTATTTTGTCTTTACCAACCTCCGCAACTTTACAAACAACGCAGTCATCGGAATGTTGATGTTGATGATCATGTTGAGGTAATTGACTATGGTAAAAATTCAGCAGATGGTTTGGGTTGTAGTTACGCTGATAATGGTTATGCATAGCCACAGTACTTTGTGCCCATACAAGCACAATAGAAAGAAATACCATTAGATATTTATATGGTTTCTGCATAAACTTTTCCGCATTGAATAAGTTCACAATGTAATATTGTTACGCAAGCATCCCAGTCTTGTCAACAAATATGCCGATTTGGCCCATTAACATTCCTTGAAATTTCTTCAAAAAATAATACTTGAATGTTACAATATAACGCACTAGTTTGAGGCAAATTTCAATAGGACATAAAAAATGAATAAATTATATTTAAGAAGCAGTATAATAGCTTTAACTATTGGTATGACGGCGGGTACGTCTACTTTTGCGCAAGAAACAAATGAACAACCCTTGCATGATCATGGCCATGATGTTGATGTGGTTTTTGCTACGACTTCTCCTCACAAGAAAAGCCGTTTTGATATTCTTCAAGGTAGCAACATTCTTTCTGATGATAAATTACAGGAAAGTCTTGAAGCCACTATAGGTGAAACTCTTTCTAATCTTCCCGGCGTCTCTTCTACTGCTTTTGGCCAAGGGGCAAGTCGCCCGATAATTCGTGGACTTGGTGGTGACCGTATCCGCGTACTAATTAATGGTATTGGTAGCATTGATGCTTCAAGCACAAGCCCAGACCATGCCGTTGCGGGTGATCCTTTAACAGCAGAACGCATTGAAATTCTGCGCGGGGCAAGCACGTTATTATACGGAAACAATGCCGTTGGTGGTGTAGTTAACATTATTGACAATCGCATCCCGTTTTACGTCCCTGAAAATGGCGTTTCCGGTAGAGCTCGTCTTTCGGTTGATTCTGTTAGTAATGATCGCTCTGGTGGCGGTGCAGTAGATTTCGCAGTTACGGATAATTTTGTCGTTCATGTCGATGGGTATTTCCGACGTACTGATGATTTTAGCATCCCGGGATACGCTGAAAGCGCCAGACAACGCGCACTCGAAGAAGCAGAACATGAAGAAGAGGAAGGCGAAGAGCACGAAGAAGAAGAGCAATTCGGAAGTGTAGAAAATTCTGATGTCGATAATAAGGGCGGCACTTTCGGCGCTGGCTGGATTGGTGAAAACTTCAACTTTGGTATGTCTTTCAACATTAATGACAGCGATTACGGTGTTCCAGCCCATGGCCATGAACATGGTGAGGAAGAAGAAGAGGAAGAAGGTGAAGAGCATGATGAAGAAGAAGAAATCGTGCGCATCAATCTTGATCAAAAACGTTTTGATTTAAAAGGTGATATCCAACAAGATTTCCTTGTTTTCGAAGAAGCTCGATTGAGATTCGGTTATGCGGACTATAAACATATTGAACTCGAAGGCGACGAAGTCGGCACAACTTTTACCAATAAAGGTTGGGAAGGACGACTAGAGTTTGTTCAACAACAAGTTGGAAAATTACATGGAACTGTCGGCGTTCAAATACGTGACCGTGATTTCTCCGCAATCGGTGAAGAAGCATTCGTTGCGCCGAATGATACATTTCAATGGGGTGTATTTGCCCTAGAAGAAATTGAAATTGAACCAATAACTTTTGAATTTGGTGGCCGATTTGATCGTCAAACCACGGAAAATAAAGCCCTAAATATTAAAAGGTCATATAATAGTTTAAGTTTCTCAGGAGGTGCTGCTATTCACCCTACTGAAAATGACCTTATTGGTATAAGCTTGAGCCGTTCTGAACGCGCACCAACACCGGAAGAATTATTTTCTAACGGACCCCATCTTGCAACAAATGCATTTGAAGTCGGTGACATTAACTTAGACACTGAAAAAGCGATAAGTGCTGAATTAACGCTTAAACGTAATTTAGGTCGCTTTAGTGGTAGTGTGAACGTTTATCACACATGGTATAAGGATTTTATCTTTCAAGATGAAAGTGGTACAGAAGTGGACGGCTTAAATTTACTGCAGTTCCGTGCACAAGATGCAACTTTTTATGGTGCAGAAGCTGAAATGGCGTACACTTTAATCGACAATGAAAGCTATGCAGTGATTTTGTCTGCGAGTGGCGATGTTATTCATGCACGTTTTGCTAATAATGGTGGTGTAATTCCAAGAATTCCAGCCGCCAGCGGAAGTGCTGGAATTGAATACCAAAGTAATAATTTTGATGTCGGTACAAATGTTCGGTATGTTGCAGGCAGAACCACAACAGCACCTGGTGTTTTACCGACTGATGGTTTTACGACTGTCGACGCTTCCGTTACATGGCGTCCATTTGGTACAGAGAGAGATTTGAATGTTCGCTTCCAAGCGCTAAATTTAACAAATGCCGAAAGACGTCAACATGCATCATTCTTAAAAGATCTGGTGCCACTTCCTGGAAGAAACTTCAGATTATCCGTAAATTACGGCTTTTAATATAATAACTTAGCTTTTTTCTGGCTCTTAAGATTTTTATTCGTCTTAATCTTATGAGCCATTTTTTATTTGATTTCTAATCCGTGATTAATGTCTTTTGATATTTCATGATTATGCATTACGAAAAAAAGAGAGAAAACCCTTGACAGAAGCGGTCTGAACGCTATATTTCGCCCACTTTGAAAAGCGAGTTTGAGTCTCGCATTTTTTAAAGATGACATTCGTCATAAACCGGTCAGAAAATATGAACAAAGTTCATTACCGGCTATGACCAGAAGAAAAAACAGGAAACAAATTATGTTTGCAGTCATCAAAACAGGCGCCAAACAATATAAAGTTGCAGTTGGCGATGTAATTAAAGTTGAGAAATTAGACGGCGAAGCCGGCGATACAGTTTCTCTGGAAAACGTATTAATGTTCGGCGACGACAAAGGCGTTAAGGTTGGAACACCTACCATCTCAGGTACAGTTGTAACAGCTGAAATTCTTGAACAAGCTCGTGCAGCTAAAATTATCGTTTTCAAGAAAAAACGTCGTCACAATTATCGCCGTAAAGCAGGCCACAGACAAGAACAAACAGTTCTTCGTGTTACCGAAATCGGTAAAGGCGCTGCTAAGAAAGCTGCTCCTAAGAAGGCAGCTGCTAAAAAAGAAGATACAAAGGCTGAAGAGAAAAAAGCGCCTGCAAAAAAAGCTCCAGCGAAAAAAGCTGCTGCTAAAAAGCCGGCCGCTAAGAAAGCAGCCCCAAAAAAAGCCGCTGCTAAAAAACCTGCAGCTAAGAAAACCGCAACTAAAACTAAGGAGAAATAATAATGGCACATAAGAAAGCTGGTGGTAGTTCAAGGAACGGTCGCGATTCAGCAGGTCGCCGCCTTGGTGTTAAAAAGTTCGGTGGTGAAGCCGTGATCCCTGGAAACATCATTGTTCGCCAACGTGGTACAAAGTTCTACCCGGGAGACAATGTAGGCATGGGTAAAGATCACACTCTTTTCGCTTTGACTGAAGGAAAGATCAAATTTTACAAAGGCAAACTAAAGCGTAACTTCGTTACTGTAGAATAAAAGCCTAAAATTAGATTTTAAAAAGTCATATTAGATTTGAAAAAGGAGATTGATCATTCACTCTCCTTTTTTTACGTCTAATTTCTATAGAACTAAGGTATAGTTCTGAATTATTATTAACCGTGGAAGCATTATGAAGTTTCTAGACCAATGTAAAATATATATTAAATCGGGCGCAGGCGGTGTTGGCTGTATGAGTTTTCGTCGCGAAAAATGTGTCGAATTTGGCGGCCCTGATGGCGGAAATGGTGGTGCAGGCGGTCACGTGATGATCGAAGCCGTTGAAGGCTTAAATACCCTAATTGATTATCGATATAAGCAGCATTTCAAGGCATCAAGAGGGATGCACGGAATGGGTGGTAATCGCACCGGAGCAAAAGGCGACGATATCATATTATCCGTTCCTGTTGGCACACAAATATTCGATGAAAATAATGATATTATGCTGGCTGATCTTACTGAAGTCGGCCAAACTGTTCTAATGCTTGAAGGTGGTCACCCTGGGCGCGGAAATGCAAGCTTTAAGACGTCCGTCAATCAAGCTCCTCGCCAAATTACAGAAGGCGGACCCGCAGAAGAAATGTGGGTTTGGATGCAGTTAAAATTGATGGCTGACACTGGTTTAGTTGGTCTTCCAAATGCAGGAAAATCAACTTTTCTATCCGCAGCAAGCCGTGCAAAACCAAAAATAGCTGATTATCCTTTCACGACTTTGAAGCCACAACTTGGTGTCGTTTATGTCGATAAAAAAGAATTTGTTGTCGCTGACATTCCTGGTCTTATTAAAGGAGCACATGAAGGTCATGGTCTTGGTGATCGTTTCTTAGGTCATGTTGAACGCTGCGCTACAATACTACATGTCATTGACGCAACGGGTGAGGATATTGCAGAAGCCTATACAACAATACGAAAAGAATTAGAGCAATATGGCGAAGGACTTGCCGATAAAAAAGAAATTATAGCCCTTAATAAGATTGATGCTCTTGATGAAGAATTAGTTGAGATGCTTTCTCATGAATTAAAGCAAGTAACAAAGTCACCTATCATGCCAATTTCCGGCGTTTCAGGACAGGGCGTTGATCAATTACTTAGAGCACTTCTTTCTAATGTTGAAGATGTTCGTCAACTTGAAAAGGCTCAAAAAGATAAGGATGCCCTTTCTTCAGTAGAAAAGGTCTCTGAAGAAAAATGGTCACCGGTATAATCATGAATGAAACCGCTTCAAAAAATATCATGGAAGAAATTAATCGTGTCGTAATAAAAATCGGATCGGCACTACTCGTGGATGAGAAAAGTGGAAAAATTCGTTCCGATTGGCTTTCCTCCGTTGCCGAAGATGTGGCCAAATTAAAAAAAGAAGGGAAAGACGTCATATTAGTCTCTTCCGGCTCTATTGCTTTAGGACGCAAAATACTCGGATTAAACATGGCGAAAAAGCTTGTCGAAAATCAAGCAGCTGCCGCAATTGGTCAGATTGAACTGGCATCAACATTCAGGGAAAAGCTCGCAAAACATGATATTGCCGTCGCTCAAGTGCTTTTAACATATAGCAATACGGAAAACCGAGATCAGTATTTAAATGCGCGCGGTACAATCAATAGGCTATTAAAATTAGGCGTTGTTCCCGTAATTAATGAGAATGATACGGTCGCAACTGATGAAGTTCGTTTCGGCGACAATGATAGATTAGCCGCACGAGTTTCAAGCATGTGTTCTGCAGATCTATTATTTTTATTATCAGATATCGATGGACTATTCAGCAAAGACCCCAGAGCAAATAAAGATGCGAAATTTATCCCTGTCGTTGAAAAAATTACCCCTGAAATAGAAGATATGGCCGGTGAGCCTATTTCCACAGGATTTGGTAGTGGCGGTATGATTACTAAAATTGCGGCAGCTCAAATTGCTATGACAGGTGGATGTCATATGGTTATCTCAAACGGTACTTTAATGAACCCTATCACAGAATATCTTTCGACCAAAAAAGGGACTTGGTTTAACGCATCAACGACGCCGATGGTCGCAAAGAAAAAATGGATAGCAGGTGCCTTATCACCTGTTGGAAACTTAATCATTGATGATGGCGCTGAAAAGGCTTTACGCAATGGAAAAAGCCTCCTTCCCGCAGGGGTTGTTAAAGTAGAAGGTGAATTCGTAAGAGGTGATACTGTAAAAATTTTGAACCAATCAGGACAGGAAATTGCACGGGGTCTAATGGCATATACATCAGAGGATGCTGAAAAAATCTTAGGGTCAAAAAGCAGTGAAATTGAAAATATTTTAGGATACGGTGGGCGTGAAGAATTAATCCATCGAAGTGATATGGTAATGAGTTAATAAAATGAATAATGAAAAAGATATTAAAGAATTAATGCAAGAAATCGGTAAAGACGCGCAAAAGGCGAGTAGTATTCTCTCATTGGCGAGTTCTGAGCAAAAAAATAATGCCTTATTAGGAGCGGCTGCAGCCGTTCGTATCGCAAAAGACGAAATTTTAATCGCAAATAACAAAGACATGGAAATTGCGAAAGGACGCGGCTTAACCGGTGCGATGCTTGACCGACTATTACTTGATGACGATCGCATCGAGGCAATTGCAAAAAGCATTGAAGATATTGTGGCCCTAAAAGATCCAATTGGGGATGTGCTTGAAACAGTTGAACGCCCTAATGGCTTAAAAATATCTCGTGTCCGAGTCCCGCTTGGTGTTATTGGTGTTATTTTTGAATCACGTCCTAATGTCGCCGCTGATGCAGGTGTGTTATGTTTAAAATCCGGTAATGCCTCTATCCTTAGGTGTGGCAGTGAAAGTGCGCATTCAAGTCGCGCGATCCATTCGTGTTTAAAAGAAGGGTTGAAATCTGCGAATTTACCGGAAACGGCAATTCAACTGATACCGACACAAGACCGTTCAGCCGTTGGGGAGTTATTAGGGCTAGCCGAATACGTGGACATTATAGTTCCAAGAGGCGGAAAAGGGTTAATCGAGCGTGTGCAGAATGATAGCCGCGTTCCTGTCATGGCACATCTTGACGGTATATGCCATATTTACATTGATGGTGAAGCTGACCTAGAAAAATCAGTCGCTATTACATTAAACGCTAAAATGCGCCGTACAGGAATTTGCGGATCAGCAGAAACTTTATTGATTGATCAGAAAGTTATCGACAGCCATTTATTGCCCGTTCTTAGCGAGCTACAGCAAAATGGTTGTGAAATTCGCGGTGATAAGACAGTTATGGAAAATTTTGAAAAAACCGTTGAGGCATCAGAGGAAGATTGGTTAACAGAATACTTAGATGCAATCATATCTGTTAAAATCGTCGACGGCGTCCAAGGTGCAATAAACCACATCGCAAAATATGGCTCACAACATACAGATTCTATTATTACTGAAAATGCGTCTACTGCAGAAAAATTCTTGAATGAAGTCGATAGTGCTATTGTCATCCATAACGCATCAACACAATATGCTGATGGTGGTGAATTTGGAATGGGCGCTGAGATCGGTATCTCGACAGGCAAAATGCATGCACGTGGCCCTGTCGGATTACAAGAACTTACAAGTTATAAATATCAGGTTAGAGGGAATGGACAAACCAGACCATAATAAATCAGTTCAAAAAAAAATCGGTTTACTGGGCGGATCATTTAATCCCGCCCATGACGGGCATCTGGAAATTAGCTTAGCCGCGCTCGATAAAATTGATCTGGATGAGATTTGGTGGTTGATTTCACCAGGAAATCCATTAAAAAGCGACGAAGATAAAATTACCTATAACCAAAGATTTCAGTCAGCCTTGGATATCGTAAATGATGACCGCATCTTAGTCAGTGATTTTGAAGAAAAATTTAATACGCGCTATACGATTGATACGCTGAACTGTATAAAAAATGAATACCCAAAATTCTCATTCTTGTGGCTGATGGGTGCCGACAATCTTGAGCAGTTCAACAAATGGAAAGATTGGGAAAAAATAGCAAACACAGTTCCCATTGCGATTTTTAACCGTCCGAGTTATTCTAATGCCAATATTAAAAGTGTTGCGGCAAAGGCCCTAGAGAAATACCGAATTGATCAAGCTGATATTCGCAATTTATATAAATTAGAACCACCGGCTTGGAGTTTTTATGAAGCAACTAGCAACCCCGAGTCATCAACAAATATAAGAAATAAATTAAGTAATAACAAGAGGTTACAGACTTAAAAGTGTCAAACACAACTGAGTTAAAAGGTGAAAAAAGCCTTAATACGCCACTCTCAAAGGCGGATCTTCTAAAATTGGTTATCGATTCACTAGAAGACGACAAAGCTGAAGACATAGTTCAAATAGATTTAGCAGGAAAAACAAGCATCGCCGATTCGATGGTGATCGCTTCTGGTCGCTCCACAAGACAGGTTTCTGCAATAGCGGATCATCTATATCGAAAACTAAAACATGCAACCGAAAATGGCTGCAAATTAGAAGGCATGGAAAAAGCTGATTGGGTATTATTAGATGCGGGCGATATCATCATCCATATCTTCCGCCCTGAAGTTCGCAGTTTTTATAATTTAGAAAAAATGTGGGCCGCTGACTTTACGCCTGAAAAAATGAAACAGCAAAGTATAGACGCCCAAGATCAGGGTGATTTAGCAGAAGAATGAATATCGAAATTATTGCCGTAGGGCGAATGAAAAAAAGCCCGGAAGGTGAAATTTTAAACACTTACCTCAAGCGTTGTCCGTGGTCCGTTAAAATAACTGAAGTGGAAGAGCGTCGCCCTATAAAAGGGGTCGAGCGCATGGCACGGGAGGGTGATTTGATATTAAACGCCATTCCAAATGGTGCAATAGTCATTGCTCTTGATGAACGAGGCAAAGAAATGCGAAGTACTGCTTTTGCTGAAAAAATCAGAAATTATCAAGATCAGGGCATTTCTAACCTTGTTTTTCTTATTGGTGGTGCCGATGGTTATGATCTAATAGTAAAAGAGCGTGCGCAGCTCAAAATTTCTTTAGGCCATATGACTTGGCCCCATATGATGGTTCGCGCCATGCTCGGGGAGCAACTTTATCGAGCATCGACAATATTACAGGGACATCCCTATCACAAAGATTAATTCATTAAGAGTGCCTTAAGATTGCATCTTTATATTTTCCTTTAAAATTAAATGATTGTATAGTGAAACCATGACAAATCGAACATTAAAAAAGACCAAGCCCGTCGTCTTATGTATCTTGGATGGATGGGGTGCCCGAGAAGAAAGCGACAATAATGCTATCTTAATGGCAAACACGCCAAATTATGATGCGATCTGCGACAAATATCCTTCCGCATTTCTTAAAACTTCCGGCATGTCAGTAGGCCTTCCGGAAGGTCAAATGGGCAATTCAGAAGTCGGTCATATGAATATTGGTGGTGGTCGAGTTGTAAAACAAGAATTACCGCGCATCGATGATGCCATCGCAAATGATGACATTAAAAATATTGAATGCGTTCAAGAATCAATAACGAAATTAAAAGAAACAGGCGGAAGCTGCCATATCATGGGATTATTATCCCCGGGTGGCGTTCATAGTCATCAAGACCATATGGTTGGGGTTGCTAAAGAATATGCAAAAGCAGGTATTCCAGTTCTTATACATGGCTTTACCGATGGCCGCGACGTACCGCCAAAAAGCGCAAAAGAATTTGTTAAAAAATTTGAAGCCGATATTGCCAAGCTTGAAAATGTGTCACTCGCAACCATTAGTGGTCGATATTATGCTATGGATAGGGACAATCGATGGGATAGAGTGATTAAAGCACATGTCGCTATTAGTGATTCTAAGGGTTTAAGATCAGAAAATGCCTTAACCGCTATCGACAACGCTTATAATGCGGAATTAACTGATGAGTTTATCGAACCAACAATAATCGGATCATATGCTGGTATGAATAATGGTGATGCATTATTAATGGCCAATTTTCGCGCAGATCGGGCGCGTGAAATTATGGCAACATTTGTTGACCCAAATTTTTCAGGTTTTGAAAAAAGCCGAAATGTTCAATTATCATCGGCATTAGGATTAACAAAATACTCTGATGAATTAATACAGTATATGGATTGTTTATTCCCAACCGATCCACTCAAAGAAACATTAGGTGAAATTGTATCTGACCATAATCTTAAACAATTACGTATTGCCGAAACGGAAAAGTTCGCGCATGTAACCTTTTTCTTTAATGGTGGGAACGAAGACCTTTATAAGGGCGAAGAACGTATTTTGATCCCGTCACCAGATGTACCTACGTATAATTTGAAGCCGGAAATGTCCGCCCCCGACGTAACGGATAAACTTGTTAAAGCAATATTATCTAATAAGTTTGACTTGATTGTTGTGAATTTCGCCAATCCGGACATGGTCGGGCATACCGGTGTCCTTGAAGCAGCGCTTATAGCCGTCGAAACGATAGACACATCACTTGGCCGTTTAAAAGAGGCTTTAAATAAGGTAGGTGGTAGTATACTGATCACGGCAGACCATGGAAATATAGAATTGATGAAAAACCCAGACACGGGTGCCCCCCATACGGCGCATACAACCAATTTGGTGCCCTTCATTCTTTTAAATGAAGAAGCAGCAAACAACGATCAAATTTCATTACAGGATGGAGCCTTATGTGATGTAGCTCCAACCATTCTCGCTTTAATGAATATTGATAAACCCGATACGATGACTGGTCGTAACTTAATTACATAATTCTGGGAATAGCATCATAAAATGATCATTTTTAATATACTCAAGGCGATCAAAAATAGTTCACGGTATTTCACCGTATGCTGTCTTGGGATATTACTGTCTATTTCTTTTTCTCACGCTCAAATTAGAGAGAATGAACAAGAAAATTCTGAACGCCTTAATGAACTTCGCAAACAAATTGAAGAAACAGCAGAAAAAGCAGAGACACTAGAAAAACAGGCCATCGAAGTTCGTGAAGAAATCGCAGAAATACAGCAACAATTAATTAACTCTGCAGCAGACATTCAAAAAACTGAAGATCAAATCACCAATGGCGAAAATAATATAGCTGACTTATTGATTCGCGAAAAAAATCTTGAAGACCGTCTAAATGATAAAAAATTTGAAATGGCATCTACGCTTGGTGCAATGCAGCGTCTAAGTCTTCAGCAAACCAATGTTGTCGCTTTTAAACCCGGCGAAGCAATTGACACATTAAGAACGACATCCCTATTGAAAGTGATTTTACCAGATTTGAAGAACCGCGCGTCTTTGATTGAAAATGATTTAGATGAACTTAATGAAGTTCGATATGAAATCACGGAACAGAATACAATACTAAAGCAGCAATTAACCGTATTAGTGATTGCAAATAATGATATCGATGTCTTATTAAAAAAACGTATAGAACGTCAAAATTTACTTGATTTTTCAACGGCACAAGAACGTCAAAAATTAAAACAATTTGCGGAAAATGCCAAGGATTTACAAGACCTTATCGATCAAATTGAAACAGAGATAGCTTTACGTGATGAAGCCGCCAAGAAAGCAGAAACATTACTTCGCGACAGGCCAACATCATCTCGTAATAGCGTTAACACAGCAACCGCCCCAATCCCAAGAGACGGAACATCATTTGCAAATGCAAAAGGTAATTTACCACTTCCGGCTAGGGGTACTATAGGCCAATCATTCAATCAATTACTTGCAACTGGCAGCAGAGCCAAAGGCATTACAATTGATACAAGGCAAGGAGCAACTGTGATTGCTCCCCATGATGGTCGCATAGAATTTGCTGGAAAATTTCGGACCTATGGTCAATTATTAATTATATCACATGGTGACGGATATCATACGTTACTTGCAGGGATGGAAAATATTAATAGTATTGTAGGACAATGGGTATTAAAAGGAGAGCCTGTAGGACAAATGTCCAATGAGACAGGCTTGTCAAATTCTAAACAGAAATTATATGTAGAATTAAGACAAAAGGGAAAGCCAGTTAATCCGCTGCCATGGATGGTTGCCATGAATAATAGCCGGTAAGTAATAGAAAGGTAATTTTATGAGACACTTCTTCAAAACGACACTTTATGCCATTGGCTTTATGAGCATAACTTTGTCTAATCCATCATTTGCGGCAAAAACAGAAACATATAATCAGTTAAACTTATTTGCTGATGTGTTTGAACGTATTCGCGCCAATTATGTAAAAGATGTTGATGACGAAGAATTAATAGAAGCAGCGATCAATGGTATGTTGACTTCACTTGATCCTCATTCAACTTATCTAAATACGAAACGCTATGAAAATATGCGCGTTCAAACCAGTGGTGAATTTGGTGGTCTTGGTATTGAAGTGACAATGGACAAAGGTGTTATTCTGGTCGTAGCGCCTATGGATGATACTCCTGCGTTTCACGCTGGTGTAAAAGCCGGTGACTATATTACCAAAATTGACGGCGAACAAATTAACGGGCTTACATTAAACGAAGCCGTGGATAAAATGCGTGGTAAAGTTGATACAGATATTGATATTACCATAGTCAGAGAAGGCGAAAGTGACGTTATCGAATTAACGATCACACGCGCAATTATTGAAGTCCAGTCCGTTCGACACCGCATCGAAGATGAAATAGGATATGTTCGTATCTCTTCTTTCACTGAAAAAACAACCTCCGGTTTACGTGATGCCCTTAAAGAGATCGATGAAGAATTAGGTGATAATTTGCAAGGAATCGTTCTTGACTTAAGAAATAATCCAGGTGGCCTTCTCGATCAAGCTGTTGACGTATCAAGTACTTTTTTGGATCGCGGTGAAATTGTTTCAACACGTACACGCAACGATAAAAATATTCAGCGTTATAATGCGAAACCCGGTGACAACATTGATAAAAAATCCCTTGTGGTTTTGATTAATGGTGGTTCTGCTTCAGCGTCTGAGATTGTTGCGGGTGCCCTGCAAGACCATGAGCGCGCCGTCGTTGTGGGCACTCAATCCTTTGGGAAAGGATCCGTACAAACAGTAATGCCACTTTCGACTAATGGTGCTATGAGCTTAACCACTGCTTACTATTTTACGCCATCAGGAAATTCAATTCAAAATGAAGGTATAGTGCCAGATGTTGTTGTTGAACAGTTAAGGTTAAACGATAGCGAAGCCATAAGAGCAAGGCGTAGCGAAGCAAGCCTTCGTGGAAGCTTAGCCAATCCAAATGCCACTGATGAAGGCGATGATGAGGGCGAAGAAGATGACGATAATGATAACGAAGAAAACGAGACAGATGACGAAAATGCCGATGCAGATAACGATGAAGAAGAGGAAAACGAAGAGGAAGAGGCGCCTCGACTAACAACGGCACAAGATGATTATCAATTGAATTTTGCGCTCAATCTTATTCGTGGAATGGCTATTGCAAGGAATAACCAGTAAAATATCCTGTTTTATAATCAATAATTTATTGGAATTTTAAGACGCATGGCAGACGAACCTGAACTTAAAACCTCAACCAAACAAAAAGTGATGAACCCTCTGGTGCTTGCCTGGGGGTTTGTCTTAATTGGTTTATCCTTAACTGTGGCGTGGGTGATGTTTTCGGAAGAACCTGTTCAAAATGATGCTAACAAAGATCAACCCGTCACAATCAATGAAGATTTACCTCAAACAACTATTACAATTCCAGATGTAAATGTTCCAAATTCTGCCCCTAAATCTATAAATGATATGGCAATCCCAGCTGAAGAACCCTCCGTCAACGAAATGACGAAAGATATTTTGGCTACTCAAATGCCTTTGAAGGCCGCGCCTAACCAAAATCTATTGATTGAAGGACAGAATGGCTTAAAACCAACGCTCGGACCAGATGGGCTAATTGCGTGGAAAGAATATGCCCGCCCTTATGAGGGTCCAGAAGATAAGCCCCGCATTGCTATTCTCGTTACTGATATCGGTTTGAATTCTAAAAGCAGCACAATGGCGATTGAAAATTTACCAGGACAAGTTAACCTGGCATTTTCACCATATGGGCGAAACTTACAGGACTGGATGAATAAAGCTCGCGAAAAAGGTCACGAAGGATTTCTAATGCTGCCAACGGAACCTCTTAATTATCCTGATAGTGATCCAGGGCCCCATACACTCATTACCGATTTAAATGAACGTGAGAACCTATCACGGCTTGATTGGATCATCTCACGCGTTGGCGGGTATGTAGGCGTGGTTAATCATATGGGGTCAAAATTTACAGCATCAGAAGAAGCCCTTACACCGATCATTAATGATTTAAAGGATCGTGGTTTAATGTTTGTCGATGCTAGATCCACCCGCTTTAGCATGGCCGCCCGCCTTGCAAGACGGGCGAGCATGCCTAGAGCGATAAATGATCGTTACATAGACAATGTAATGACCGCTGAAGAAATTCAAAAGCAGTTAGGCGAACTGGAAAAAAACGCCAATACATTTGGCGCAGCGCTAGGTATTGCACGTGCATTGCCGCTAACAATTAATGAGATTGCAACATGGTCAATGTCTCTAGAAGAAAAAGGAATTGATTTGGTTCCCGTAACAGCCATAGCCAATCGCCAACCGATAAAATAATGATGAAGCAGAAATTACCTCACCGCCCCTGTGCCGGCATAATGTTATTAAATAGTGATAATCAGGTCTTTGTCGCAAAACGTATTGATACCCTTGTCGAAGCTTGGCAAATGCCGCAAGGAGGCATAGACGAAGGTGAAGACCCTAAAGAAGCCGCCATACGAGAACTTGAGGAAGAAACCGGCATTACAAATGCTTCAATAATTGCAGAATATGAAGGATGGCTTTCTTATGATTTACCTGAAGAACTTTATGGTAAAGTATGGAAAGGGAAATACGGCGGTCAAACCATGAAATGGTTCGTTATGCGATACAGTGGCCAAGATAAAGATATAAATATTGAAACAGAACATCCTGAATTTTCAGAATGGAAATGGACAGACATGAATAAGTTGCCTGATATGATTGTGCCTTTCAAAAAAAACCTTTATCAGAAGCTTGCTGATAAGTTTTCCTATCTCGCGGAATAATCAATGCTTGAAGAAAAAAATAAAATTCTAGACCCACTAGAAATCATAAAAAGATCTTATACAAATATTTTAGATCACTTCAAATCATACTTGGTGCTTTGCTACGTAATATTACTTCCGACATTTATTTATCAATATATATCGCCACTTAAAATTGATCCTAAAACAACACAGTTTATCGAAGTGTTACCCCGTCTAATATTCACGCTTTTAATATTGATTATCTTAGGAATTTTTTTAAATAGACTTTTCATGCTTGGTAAAGAACACCTTTTTAAACTGACCACCAAAAGTTTATTGGAAATTTTTAGCAAATATTTGCTTTATACAATTGCCCTTTCTATCGTCTTATTACTTGCACTCTTAAGCATCGGTTTGCTTATTGCACTCATATTAACCGTCATCAATTCTTCCATCGGCGCCAAAACGTTAGGTTCTGAAATTATTTCTTCCGTCGTTTGGGTTTTAATGGCACTGTTTTTATCATTAGTCGTCTTTCGTACATTACCAACATTTACAAGTATCGCTAATGGCAATCATCTAATCCCAATGAAAAGTGCGTATTATTACACCCGTAATAATAATAAAAATCTTGTAATTATTGCGCTTGCCTGTTTTTTACCCATGACCATGATTTCGGCACTTTTAGCGTATATGGTCTCTAATACTGGTGTTGAATCGAATACGATAAATTCAATTATTGCATTTATTTTGTTGCCAATCAGTATTTTACCTTATGCATTGCAGTTATCTGCTGGTGTGGAAATTTATAAAGAATTAGTTCCCATAGAACATAATTCTCCAAAACAAACATTGGATGTGAAAGTATAGTATGCGTTTTGAATGTTCCCCTATTTGTATTAATACCAGTCTTAAAGAAGCTTATAGTTTCTTATGGTACTACAAATGGAACCATACTTTTATCTCTGTCTTAGCGTTTCTTCCTTTCACCCTTATCGGGCTATCAGGCTTATTTGATCCGTTTTTTATGCCGCGGGCTTCAACGGAACTGGTACCAGATGGCTATAACATCTCTTTCATGCTTTATATTTTCACAACATATATTTGGGCTATTCCCTGCGTGATCTTATGGCATAGGCTTTATTTACTTGGGCCAGAACATTTATTAAAGAAGAAAATTTGGCCGATACTAACTCGGAGCATGGTCATTATATCAAAAGTATTATTTTTAATTGGTATCGCTTCACTGATTACAATTACTTGCGTCGCACTGCTTTTATACCTCATCACTGAAATGAATTTAAATGACAGTGTTTCAAACTTTATCGGATTGAGCGATAATGAATTCATGCGATTTGCCGTTATCATAACCGTTACGGGACTTATCACTTATCTTGTATTCTTAAGGTTTAGTTTGGCTATTTGTGCAAGAACCATCGGTAAACGGATCGGGCTATTAACATCCTGGCGTCTTACTGAGAAAAACACGATGCGCATGTTCTTAAGCTTTTTGTCAATTGTTCTCCCGTCAACCCTATTCACATATAGCTTTGTGTATTTATATCAAAAAAGCTTGGGATTAAACTTATTTTACTCTGGTGAAATACTTTCTAAACTTGATTATTTGCATATATTCATTCTTGCCCCAGTAATCACAATTCCTCTTTCTGCCATGTGTTCGCAGTGTGCGTCATTTTACCTTCATTGCGGCGGCGAAGAATGCCCTCAAGGCCTATAGTGAATATAAAGAAAGTCATAAAAAAAACCCCACCGATATTCATCAATGGGGTTTTCATAAAATAATATATTCAACTTAAGCGGCTTCGCGTTCCAAAACTTCTAAGATAGAAGCAACTTTGTCACGCGCCTTTTCAGCACGGGCCTTTGCTTCATCATCTTTTGCATCTTGAACATCTTCAGTTAAGTTTTTAAGCTCAGCTTCATAGCCAGCTTTATCCACTTCATTGATAGGCGTCGCCAGTTCAGCAAGGATCGTAAGGCCCGCAGAATTCACTTCAGCAAAACCACCAACCACAAGAAGCTTTTCCGGCTCGCCGCCATCATGAACTTCAATAACACCAGTACGTAATGTCGATACCACTGGCGCATGGGCAGGAAGAACACCAAAGTCACCTTCTGTGCCCGGCACAACAACCATATCCACATCCGCAGATTTTAAAAGCTTCGCTGGTGATACCAGTTCAAAATGAAGTTTATCGGCCATAACCGTTAAATCCTTTATTTATTAAGCAGCAGCGGCTGCCATTTTCTTCGCTTTTTCAATAACTTCATCAATACCGCCAACCATAAGGAAAGCTGCTTCTGGAAGATCGTCGTGATCACCGCTGATGATTGCTTTAAAGCTACGAATTGTTTCTTCAAGCTCAACAAACTTACCAGGCATGTTAGTAAATACTTCAGCAACATGGAATGGTTGTGACATAAAGCGTTCAACTTTACGTGCGCGAGATACCACAAGTTTATCATCTTCAGATAGTTCATCCATACCAAGAATAGCAATGATGTCTTGAAGTGATTTATATTTTTGCAGAATTTCTTGAACTTCACGGGCAACATTATAATGCTCTTCACCAACAACTTCAGCCGTAAGAATACGTGATGTTGAATCAAGTGGATCCACCGCAGGGTAAATACCTTTTTCAGAGATTGCACGATTAAGAACGGTTGTCGCGTCCAAATGGGCAAATGAAGCAGCAGGCGCAGGGTCAGTCAAGTCATCAGCAGGCACGTAAATGGCTTGCACAGATGTAATTGAACCCTTGCTTGTTGATGTAATACGTTCTTGAAGTGTACCCATGTCTGTTGCAAGAGTTGGTTGATAACCCACGGCAGAAGGAATACGACCAAGAAGCGCGGACACCTCAGCACCAGCTTGTGTAAAGCGGAAAATATTATCCACAAAGAATAGAACGTCTTGGTTTTCTACGTCACGGAAATATTCAGCAACCGTTAGACCCGTAAGAGCAACACGAGCACGCGCCCCAGGAGGCTCATTCATTTGACCATAAACAAGCGCCACTTTACTGTCGTCACCCTCAAGATCGATAACTTTACTTTCAATCATTTCATGGTAAAGATCGTTACCCTCACGAGTACGCTCACCAACTCCGGCGAAAACAGAATAACCACCAGCACCAATCGCGATGTTGTTAATCAATTCCATAATAAGCACTGTTTTACCAACACCCGCACCACCGAAGAGGCCAATTTTACCACCCTTCGCATATGGAGCAAGAAGGTCAACAACCTTAATACCGGTAACAAGAATTTCTGATTCAGTTGATTGCTCTGAGAACTCAGGCGCATCAGCATGAATTGGGGCAACGTCTTTATTTCCAATTGGGCCACGCTCATCAATCGGCTCACCGACAACGTTCATAATACGGCCTAATGTTTTTGGTCCAACAGGAACAGAGATTTGAGCACCCGTATCAGCAACTGGCATACCACGAACAAGACCGTCCGTGCTGTCCATCGCAATTGTACGAACTGTATTCTCACCCAGATGCTGCGCAACTTCGAGCACCAAACGGTTACCGTTATTGTCTAACTCAAGCGCTGACAAAATAGCAGGAAGATCGCCATCAAACTTAACGTCCACAACGGCACCAATTACCTGAACTACGTGACCTTTATTTTCTGTAGTCATAATCTTATTTAACTCCCGGGGCACTTATGCCCGCTTCAATGGTTCTTAAAGCGCTTCCGCGCCCGAAATAATTTCAATCAATTCATTTGTAATCACAGCCTGACGTGAACGGTTATACGTTGTACGCAGGTCATCAATCATTTCACCAGCATTACGGGTCGCATTATCCATCGCTGTCATACGAGAACCCTGTTCACTGGCTGCGTTTTCTAATAACGCGCGGAAAAGCTGCACACCAACATTGCGTGGTAGCAAATCTTCCAAAATTTCATTTTCATCAGGTTCATATTCGTAACAAGCATTTCCCAAATCAGCACCGCCTTCATCAGAAATTGATGCAGGAATAAGCTGAAGTGGAGTTACTTCTTGTGTAAGAACATTGATGAATTTAGCAAAGAAAAGCGTACATACATCATAATCGCCCGCTTCATACATTTCGATTAAACGAGACGCAATCGGTGAAGCATCATCAAACGCAAGATTTTTAACATGAGACATGTCAAAGTGCTGAACCATTTTGTCTTCATATTCACGCTTAAGTACACTGGCACCTTTTTTACCGATAGTGATAATTGTTACTTCTTTACCATCTTCAATAAGCGCTTTAATCTTTGCTTTTGCGGCTTTAACAATATTTGTATTAAATCCACCGCAAAGTCCGCGCTCTGATGTAGCAACAATAACCAATTGTTTCTGATCACTGCCAGTTCCAGCAAGTAAAGCCGGTCCGCCAGTTTGTCCTTTCATGCTTGAAGCAATTGAAGAAAGGACATTTTCCATACGTTCCGCATAAGGACGCGCCGCTTCCGCCGCATCCTGCGCTCTTTTAAGCTTTGATGCAGAAACCATTTTCATTGCTTTGGTGATCTTCTGCGTAGAAGTCACACTTGCAATTCGATTTCTGAGGTCTTTGAGGTTAGCCATACTGACTTATCCTATTTTTTCAAATGCTCTTATACGAAGTTCTCTGCAAAATTGCCGATCACTTCTTTTAATTTCGCTGCTGTCTCATCAGATACTTTAGCTTCTTTCGTGATCGTATCCATTACTTCACTATTGTTAGCATGCATATCAGAGATTAAAGCTTGTTCGAAACGAGTAACATCACCAACTTCAATCTTATCCAAAAAACCGTTTACACCTGCGAAGATTGATACAACTTGTTCAGCTACTGACATTGGAGAATATTGAGCTTGTTTCAATAGTTCTGTTAGACGCGCACCACGATTAAGAAGTTGTTGCGTTGACGCATCAAGATCAGAACCAAATTGCGCAAACGCCGCCATTTCACGGTACTGAGCAAGGTCAAGTTTAATTGTACCGGATACTTGCTTCATAGCTTTTACCTGTGCAGATGAACCCACACGAGACACTGATAGACCAACGTTAATCGCAGGACGGATACCTTGATAGAATAGTTCTGTTTCAAGGAAGATCTGACCATCTGTAATCGAAATAACGTTTGTCGGAATATAGGCAGACACGTCACCCGCTTGTGTTTCAATAACCGGAAGCGCAGTAAGTGAACCGTTACCCGCTGCATCACCCATTTTCGCAGCACGTTCAAGAAGACGTGAATGAAGATAGAAAACATCACCAGGATAAGCTTCACGACCAGGAGGACGACGAAGGAGAAGTGACATTTGACGATAAGCAACCGCTTGTTTTGAAAGGTCATCATGAACGATCAATGCATGCATTGCGTTGTCACGGAAATATTCACCCATCGCTGTCCCTGTATAAGGTGCGAGGAACTGCATTGGTGCAGGCTCAGAAGCAGTCGCCGCAACAATGATAGAATATTCCATCGCGCCGCGCTCTTCTAGTGTTTTTACGATTTGAGCAACTGTTGAACGTTTCTGTCCAACCGCAACATAAATACAATAAAGTTTCTTATTCTCGTCATCACCAGCATTAACTTCTTTCTGATTAAGGAAAGTATCAATCGCCACGGCTGTTTTACCTGTTTGACGGTCACCAATGATAAGCTCACGTTGTCCACGACCAACAGGCACAAGGGCATCAATCGCTTTAAGTCCAGTTTGAACCGGCTCATGCACTGATTTACGAGGGATAATGCCTGGGGCTTTCACTTCAACGCGTTCACGTGTTACGTTTTCAATCGGGCCTTTGCCATCAATTGGGTTACCGAGCGCGTCAACAACACGACCAAGCAAACCTTTACCAACAGGTACGTCCACAATTGTACCAAGACGTTTAACTGTATCGCCTTCTTTAATATCACGATCAGAACCGAAAATAACAATACCTACGTTGTCAGCTTCTAAGTTCAAAGCCATCCCACGAACATTACCTGGGAATTCAACCATTTCACCAGCCTGCACATTGTCCAGACCATATACACGGGCGATACCGTCACCAACTGAGAGAACTTTACCAACTTCAGATACTTCTGCTTCGTCACCGAAATTAGCGATCTGTTCTTTCAATATTTTGGAAATTTCCGCTGCACGGATGTCCATTATCCAACCTCTTTCATTGTTGCTTCAAGATTAGCAAGTTTTGTTTTAAGTGAACTATCAATCATACGAGAACCTAAACGAACAACCATGCCACCAAGCAAAGTTTCATCGACTTCGGTTTCCACATTAACGTCACTTCCAACCATTGATTTAAGCTTTTTGCTAAGTGCATCAAGCTGTTTTTTGTCAAGCTTATAAGCCGTCACGACAGATGCATTCACTTCACCACGATGGTGGGAAAGCATTCTGTTAAATTCATTAATGATATTATTTAATTGATCGAGGCGACGATTATTGGTCACCACACCGATAAAATTCTTTACTGTTTTAGAAAAGTTCGCTGCTTTCACCAATGCCGCCATTGCCGTAGATTTGTTAGCAAGTGATATGATTGGGCTTGTCGTTATTTGTTGTAGGTCTTCATTATCATTTAAAAAAGACGCTAAACCAGCTAATTCATCAGCTACCCGATCGAGAGACTTTTCTTCTTCTGCAATTTCAAATAGCGCCACAGCATAACGTCCAGCGAGACCTGTTAGCGAAATATTTTCAGAAGCAATTTGTTCTGCTTTTTCAGATGACACTTTGATGTCTTCCTTTTTGTTAAAGAATAATCCGATAAGAAGGAATCATTCTTAGGCTAAAAAAACAAATAATTTTTAACTGTTTTTCCTTATATTGCCACGTTTTCAAGAAATTTTACGTCACAAAAAACTGTCATAAATTATCAATAGTCGCGCGATACCTAGCACACAGTTTCGCATACTGCAAGATCACATTTTATCCTAGTGAATTTTTTTCTATATGAAGTCAAAAGTTCACTGAGGGAAAATATGAATTTTTCTGATTTCCTAATTTTATTAAAGCGATCATTCCCGATTGCCTATTCACGACTGATAGTTATAATGCACTGAGATAAAAGTATAATTTATACTTACAAAATCTACAATAAAAAATGAGTGATTTAAATGGGTGATTTTGTCCTATATCGTAAAAATAAAATTTCAGAAAACAATATAAAGTCCATCCTTAAAACTTTAGAGTTACAAGGTCAGAAAAACCCAAGAATTATTGAAGATGATTCTTATTGCATCATCTCTTTTAAAAAATCCATATCCCCTATTACAAATATATATGAAACAGAGACAGGCGACTTCTGTATTTCAAGCGGTTGTTTTTTCTATCGCGGCTCTCACGGTGAAAATGCGCTAAAGAAATTTATTTCAGACTTTAATCCAAATAAAGTATCGCCTAAGCATTTTTTAGGAACATTTACTCTCATTATTAAAAAAGATAATAAGCTTTATCTTCTTAGTGACCCTTTGGGTGGTGCACGTATTTTTCATGATGTTAATCAAAATATTTGGTGCTCTTCTGTTTTAGCATTAGCAGAAAATAGCCCAAATTTAACAATTGATCGCCAAGGAGTTTATGAATATTGCTTTCAAGAAACCACCTATGGAAGCACGACACCATTTAATGAAATAAAACTGGCGGATAGTTTATCATTTTTTGAACTTCAAAAAGGCGGTGTTATCAGTCATAAAAAAACCTTCCTGTGACTTTCAATCCTTCATCGGCCAGTTATGATGAATTACTCTATGAGCAAGCAACTCTCATCAAACGTCAGATGGAAACGATTGTGAGTGCATATGGGAAAAATATTACGACAGCCCTTTCCGGCGGTTATGATTCTCGTCTTCTTCTATCGTTACTAATTGACGCCGGCGTAACACCACAGCTTTATGTCTACGGCGAAAATTCAAGTCCTGATGTTTTGGTGGCCAAATCCATAGAAAAAGGCGAAGGATTAGAGATTAATCATGTTGACAAAAGCAACCATAAAAACCATCTCCCGATCAATATGCTGAAATCATAAATGATAATTATTATGGCTTGGATGGTTTTCCTTTTGAAGGAATCTATGATTTTGGTGGTAATATGGAAACCAGACGCCACAGAAGCCAAAATAATACAATGGTTTTGAACGGTGGTGGTGGAGAAATCTATCGAAATTTCTTTTATCTGCCCAATAAAGCTTATTCCGTCGATGATTTAATGAGTGTTTTTTATCACCGCTTTACCCAAGAGTTTTGCACAGAAAAATTTGATGTTTCTGAATACAAAAGACACTTAAAAGAAAAAATTAAATATGCTCTAAATCTGGAAAATGAAAAGATGAGCAGAACACAAGTTGAATATGCCTATCCCGGGTTCAGACTACGTTATTGGACGAGTAAAGATTTTAGTAATAGTAGTCGTCTTGGTAATTTTCTTACCCCTTTCATAAGTTATGAAAATATTGCTGCAGCTCTTCAAATCCCACTTAATTTTAAAACACACGGAAAATTTCAAGGAGAGCTTATAAATAAAATCAGCCCTGCTTTGGCTTCTTATTATTCGGATTATGGTTATCGCTTTAATGAAACTGTTCCATTTAAAAATATTATCAAAAATAATTTAACGATCTTCCGCCCTATTTGGCTTAGGAAAAATAGCTACGCCATTCAACATAAGCTCGCAACTTTTGCACCACCCGATACTTTGAAAGAAAATTATATCAAAGCAATCCTTCCCAAAGGCGTAAGGATTATGGATCAATATTTTAAAATCGATGATATTAAAGATCCAGGGCTTTTGGGGCGCGTAATGACGCTTGAATATATGTTTCAGAAATTAGCTCTCTAGTAAAAACTATATGGATCAATATCTATTTGAACCCTAATTCCGCGCCCTGTTTTCATTTGAGATAACCAATCACGAACAGTCTTTTGTAAATTTACTTCAATATCCGCTTTGATTAAAAAACGATATCTATAATTACCCCTTAAATATGAGAGAGGCGCTGGTACAGGCCCTAATATTGTAACGTTGTCATATTGCGGCGATTTTTTTAAGAGTTCTTTTGAAAAGCTAAGAACTTTTGACCGATCTGCTCCAGATAAAATAATAGAGGCTAATTTTCCGTACGGAGGCAGTTTCTGATTTTCTCGTGCTTCTGCTTCTGCTTCTAAAAATAAATCCTTATCACCAGATACTAAGGCTTTGAGAACGGGATGATCCGGCTGATAGGTTTGAAATAAAACACGTCCTGCATGCTTTTCACGTCCTGCACGTCCCGCAACTTGTTCTAATTGCTGCCAGGCTCGCTCTGCCGCTCTTGGATCAGCTCCCGACATACCAAGATCGGCATCAATAACCCCAACGAGTGTTAGCATCGGAAAATGATATCCTTTTGTGATTATCTGCGTTCCAATAATAAAATCCACTTCATGATTTTCAATTTTTTCGACCATTTTTTTCAGAGCGGGCGGCGAAGATATCTCGTCGCTTGACATAATCGCTAATCGTGCTTCAGGAAAAAGAAGTTCAATTTCTTCTGCGACGCGCTCAACTCCCGGACCGCAGGGTATAAGACTATCTAATGCTTCACAATTTGGGCATTGTTCAGGAAGGCGTCGATTAAACCCGCAGTGATGACATTCAAGTTTTTTAAATTTTTGATGTTCGACAAGCCATGCTGAACAATGCGGACATTCTATACGGTGGCCACATGATCCACATAATGTGAGTGGCGCATAACCGCGCCTATTTAAATAGAGTAAGGACTGCTCACCATTTTCCAAGTTCTCTTTTAGCGCATCATATAAGGGGCCGCTTATTGTTGACCCTGTCCTTAATTTATAATGACGTAAATCTACCGTCGACATCGCAGGTAGTTCGGCAGGCCCATGACGTTCCCCTAAATATAACCAGTCATATTTTTCATTTTGTGCATTAATCATTGTTTCAAGGGAAGGCGTTGCAGAGGCAAGTACAATCGTGCAATCTGATTGCATCGCACGAACGACAGCCATATCACGTCCATGATACATCACGCCCTCATCTTGCTTAAACGTTGTTGAGTGTTCTTCATCGACAATAACTAATTTTAATTTTTGAAGGGGGAGAAAAAGTGCTGACCTGGCCCCAACAATTACGCGGGCTTCTCCCCGAATTGTGGCCCACCATGCTCTACGTCTTTGCGCGGGTGTCATTTCAGAATGCCAGATTACAGGTTCACTAGCGAAACGTTCCTTAAACCGATCTAGCCACTGTGTTGTTAAGGATATTTCAGGAACCAGCACTAGAACTTGCGCACTCTCTTCTTTTAAACATTCTGCAATGGCTTCAAAATAAACTTCCGTTTTACCACTGCCTGTTACTCCTTCTAGTAATATCGTACGAAATGAATTGGTGCGCTGTTGAGTAATAATATGTTCAGCCGCTTGTTTTTGTTCTTCTGATAATAGTGCACGTTCAAGTTCAATATCGGGATTTATGAATGTTTCTTCACCGCTCACTTCAACGGGCACCAACATTTCAACTTTAATCATACCACGCACAACCCCATCACTCACACCTGCAATCTCTTTCCAGGTTTTGACAGCTAAAGGCATGTCTTCTATGGCCGCATCAACAATTTTTTGTCTTGCAGGGGTCATTTTATCCGGCAAGTCTTCACTTAAACGATAAAAGATTTTCTTTTTTGGTTTATCAAACTTTCTAGGAACACTAAGCGCCATCTTAAGAACCGACCCCAAAGGCGATAAAGTATATTGAGCGACCCACTTCACGAATTGGATCAACGTATCCGGTACGGGTGGCAATTCTGCCTTTCGAACAACATACTTTAATTTTTCAATCGGAATGTCATTTTCTGGTGCATTCAATGACCAAACAACACCTTGCATTTCACGTCCTGAGAGGGGCACGGTAACAAAATCACCAATTTCAAGCATCATTTCTTCAGGCATCAAATAATCAAGCACACCACTTAAAGGAAGCGGTAATAGCACCTGAATTCTACGTGTTGGAAAAAGTTCTGACATTAATTGCTTTTCAAAAGGATCATTTTGTTTATTATTTCGTGGATACATTATCTTAATATACCCTTGCATAAAAGATAATTTCAGGGCAAAAAGCTAAAATCAATATGCCGCCAAGAAAGGCATTCATTTTATAGACGAAGGATCATCAAAATCATGAAATTTTTTATCGACACGGCAGAAATTGACGAAATCAAACCGCTGGTTGACCTCGGACTTGTGGATGGTGTCACAACCAACCCGTCTTTGATCTTAAAATCAGGTCGTGATATTTTTGAAGTCACAAAAGAAATCTGTGATCTTGTTGATGGTCCAGTTAGTGCTGAAGTTGCCGCGACAGATTATGAAACAATGGTTCGCGAAGCCGCTGCTCTTTATGATATTGCTGATAATGTATGTCTTAAAGTTCCGCTAACACCAGACGGACTTAAAACTTGTAAACATTTCGCTGATCAAGGCAAAATGGTTAACGTAACTCTTTGCTTCTCTGCAACGCAAGCGTTACTCGCCGCCAAAGCAGGCGCTGCATTTATTTCGCCTTTTGTTGGTCGTCATGATGATATTGGTCACGACGGTATGGCCCTTATTGCGGATATCCGCACCATTTATGACAATTACGATTTTAAAACGGAAATCCTCGTCGCAAGCACAAGACATAATATGCATATTCTTGATAGTGCTGTGATAGGCGCAGACGTTGCAACAATTCCACCTAAAGTCGTTCACCAACTTTTCAAACATCCATTAACGGATAGCGGATTAGCCGCTTTTGTCAAAGATTGGGAAAAAACCGGGCAAAATATCGCCTGATAGCGTAAAATTAACATGGCCGAGAAAAAAGAAATCAGTTCTAAGTTAAACGTAGAAGATATTAAAAATTTTCTTCGAAACAACCCGTCTTTTCTAAATGATAATCCTGAACTGCTGATGGTCCTTACAGCGCCAGACAGAACTACTGATGATGGTGTGGTTGATTTTCAAAATATGATGATTGAAAAACTTAAAAGTAATCTTGAAGACATTAGAAACAGCCAAGGCCATTTAATAGACACGTCGCGCAATAATTTAACGACCCAAGTACAAGTGCATGAAGCGGTACTTGCCTTACTTGACACTGACAGTATTCAACATATAGGACATATCGTGACACAGGATTGGCCTGATATGCTGCATATTGATGTGATCCGTATCTGCTTTGAAAAAGGTCATGCAAATAAGATACCTTCGCTAAAAGAAGTCGCTCCTTTATCGAAAGGGCATGCTAATAAATATCTCGGAAAAGACGATATCATTCAATTGCGTGGTGATGTCGATGTTTCGGAAGAAATATTTGGACCGGCCAAATCATTGGTTAAGGCTGAAGCTCTCGTTAGAATACCAGCAACTGATCATAATCCACCGGGTATATTGTCTTTTGGTAGTCGCGATGCAGATATGTTTTACCCCGGACAAGGCACGGAGCTTTTAAGGTTTCTCGGGAAATCATTTCATAAATGTTTGATCCAATGGCAAAAACAAAAGAATTAGAAAACAAAATCTATCCTGAAATAACCCCGCTTATAAGAAAGTGGCAAGATTATCTAATTTCCGAAAAACGCGTCTCAGCACATACTCATGAAGCTTATCTTAGAGATTTGATTAAATTTCTTTCCTTTCTAAATGAACATGTGGGAAATGCCCCAAATAAAAAAACGCTCGAAAATTTAAATCCCGCCGATTTTAGAAGCTATCTCGCCGCAAGAAGACGAGACGGGCTAACACCTGCAAGTATGGCCAGAAGTTTTAGCGCAGTTCGTTCCTTTTATAAATATCTACGTCGCCAAAAAATCATTTCAAATGATGCCATTGACGCCGTCAGCAGTCCAAAATTAAAAAAACGACTCCCTAGACCAATAAGTGAAGATGCCGCAAAAAGAACCATCAAAGATGTCGGCGACTTTACTGATGACCAATGGGTGTCACTGCGTGATATTGCGGTATTAACTATTCTTTATGGTTGCGGCTTACGTATTTCAGAAGCTCTAAGCCTTAACGTTGGGGATTTGGATAAGAAAGATATTATGACCGTGACGGGTAAAGGAGGAAAAGAAAGACTAGTACCACTTATACCCGCGGTAATTGATGCCGTAAAACAATATATTAAAGCTTGCCCTAAAAAATTATCCTATGGCGATCCGCTTTTCATTGGCGTGCGCGGAAAACGATTAAACGCGAGAAATGTGCAACTCGCCATGCAAAAAGTACGTATCGCCCTCGGATTACCGTCATCTGCAACACCACATGCATTGCGCCATAGTTTCGCAACACATTTATTAACTGCGGGTGGAGACCTTAGAACCATTCAGGAATTACTTGGACACGCCGATCTTTCAACAACACAACATTATACAGATGTAGACACCGCCTATTTAATGGATGTTTATAATAACGCCCACCCCAGCGCGAAGAAAAAATAGACCTTTTTCAATCTTAAATCAGGGAACTTAATTTAATAAATATCAAGTTCCCTGAAATATATAGTTATCTAACTAAGGCTGTTATTTTAGCCGCCATTTTTTCTGGATCTTCAGCGTGATTGGAAATTAACCGTTTCCTGGACGGAAGACCATTATGTTAATGGCGAACATGTATATCACGATGAAGGACAAGAAATCACCACAGGCCGAGATTTATTGGGAACATGGACATTATTTGAAGGTGAAAATGCCACAACCAACAGCATATGGGGCATGCTAGGATTCGATACGGCTGCCAAAGGTGTAAAACACATTGGCGCAGTATATGATATTCCGCCAAGTGCATTTCCAACGGATTGTCAGTTAAGGCTTGTTACACACATATCTGAACCAGACAATGATCCTGTTACGACAGTTCCCGTCGTTGGCAACCTATTCAAACATGTTGATGAAAGCAGGAAAAAACCAGAAACGATTGTGTTAATTCAACCGCACATTATCGAAAACGCTGATGAATAAAAGTATTTAGAAATTCATCACTCTTTATCTTTCAACGCTGATATGAGAGGCCCTAAATGCTCCTCATAAACGCGCCAGCGTTCCACTGATGATTTATATATGGGCTTACGCACCTGTGCGGCACTTGCCGTTTTCACATTTGATTTTTTCTTATGAAATTCAAGGCAACTTTCTTCCCAATCAAGACCTGTAAATTCAATTAAACTTTTTGCTTCTTGTTCAAGATTATCCACCACATCTTCATAAGAAATATCATAAAGCATTTCATTTGGAAGAACTGAGCGCCAGTGTGCCATCAAATCGCTATAAATATTAAAATAACGACCCAATTCGCCAAGGTCATTTGTGTAATGAATAGTATCAAGAAACAGATGTGTATAATTAGAAACACAACAATCCATCGCATTTCTATTTGTATTAATAATCAGGGCTTCTGGTAGAATTTTTTTAATTAATCCTGCATAGAGAAAATTTCCAGGGTTCTTATCAACGATGTATTTTGCATTAGGGTCAAATGCACTAATTTTATCCAAATATTTACCACCAATTTTTTGAAGTTCTTGATCGGATAATTTTTCTAAGTCTTCAGGATAATTCTGTATTATCTCGTTCACATATTCACTAAGAATAGTAAGTTCTCCTGCACCAAATATTTCACTATGACTTGCTAATATTTGTTCAACTAGAGTCGATCCAGAACGAGGCATTCCAACAACAAAAATCGGAACAGGTTTATTACTTTTTGTAACTTTTTCTTTTCCGATATTCTCTTTGGAATATATTGCTTTAATCTTTTCAACATTTTCTATAAATCGATCTTCATAATATTCAAATGTGGATCTTTTCAAATTGTTACCCAATTCATAAAATTCAAATGCTTTATCATAGTCTTTTAGATCTGCATGAACTTTTCCGAGAATGAAATATAATCGATACTTATTATCAAGCGGGATTTGTTCAACACTTTCAAGAAGTGACAACAATATTGCAATGTGTTCATCCCCTTCCTTATATCGTTTTAAGGCAGATAAATTATGATGCGCTTCAATATAATCTGGTTTCGTTTTTATAATCTGATTTAATAACTTTTTGGCTTTGTCCAGATCTCCTTCAGCCGTTAGAAGCGTCGCAAGATTATTAATCGCAAGTACATTAGATTGATCTACTTTCATCGCGAGTTCATAGTGATTTTTCGCTTCTTTTAATTTATCCTCTTTTTCATACACAGATCCCAAATTATTATGGGCAAAACTATGGTTAGGGTCCATTTTAATAGTATGTTTAAAGGCTTTAATTGCTTGTTCATTTTCCCCCATATGCATGAGCCCATTACCAGCAATAAAATGTGCTTTCGGGTCATTCTGGTTTATTTGAATTGACCGATTTATTGCCATCAGCGTATCTTTATAATGCCCCATAAAGAAAAGTGTCTCGGCAAAATCACGGTGATATCCAGCATTATTGGGGTCAATCGTTGCGGCTTGATGAAATAATTTTGCAGCAATATCATCGCGGCCACTTTGAAATGCGAGCTGTCCTAACATATGAATAGCCGGATGAAATTGATTATTGGTCGCCAAAATCCCCCGAAGGATTTTTTCTGCTTCTGCAAAATTCCTTCCATTAGCAAACTTCACCGCCATTTGCATCGATTGATGAATATTCATCTGTAGATTTTCACCCTAAATTATTATATTGACGTATACTGAATATTATTTTTCATCACTATATATTTTAGACATAAAAAAGGCGACTAAAAAGCCGCCCCTTTTATTTCTTTATGAAATAAGCCTTACATATGAACAGGTAGACCGCCTGCGGCCATGGCCGCTTCTTTAGTGGCCTCACTCTCAGTTGGATGCGCATGACATGAATAAGCAACATCCTCAACCGAAATACCATTTTCAATGGCTAAAGTTAGTTCAGCGATCATGTTTCCTGCATCCGCACCAATAATATGCGCACCAAGGATCATGTCGGTATCTTGTGAAGAGAGCACTTTAACAAACCCGTCCGTTTGACTATTTGCTTTGGCGCGGCTGTTCGCTGTGAAGGGGAATTTACCCGTGTTATAAGCAATACCAGCTTCTTTAAGCTGCTCTTCCGTTTTACCGACACTGGCCACTTCCGGCATTGTATAAATCACACCTGGGATTGCATCGTAATTCACATGTCCCGCGAATCCTGCAATAATTTCAACAGCCGCGACACCTTCGTCTTCGGCTTTATGAGCAAGCATTGCACCACGCACAACATCCCCAATGGCGTAAATGCCAGGGATGTTTGTTTCGAAATGATCATTGATTTCTACTTGTCCACGGTCAGTCATTTTTACGCCCGCTTCTTCAAGACCTAGGCCTTCTGTATAAGGACGGCGACCAACAGATACCAACACCACGTCAGACTTAATTTTTTCAGCGTCCCCACCCGCAGCTGGCTCAACAGAAACCGTTGCGCCCGTTTTTGTGGTTTTAACCGCAGTGACTTTAGATTTAAATTTAAATTTAAACCCTTGTTTTTTAAGAATACGTGCAAAAGTTTTCGATACTTCCCCGTCCATTTCGGATGTAATACGGTCCATATATTCAACGACGGTTACTTCCGCACCCAGTCGTTTCCATACGGAACCAAGTTCAAGACCAATAACACCGCCACCGATAACGACCATATGTTTTGGTACTTTAGGTAGGCTCAAAGCGCCCGTTGATGAAACAACAATTTTCTCATCAATTTCAATACCAGGAAGCGCCGCTACGTCAGAGCCAGTCGCAATAATAATATTTTTAGTGTCTATCGTTTGTGTGCCACCATCATTCAGTGCAACTTCAACTTTACCTGCCGCCGCAACTTTTCCGCGGCCTTGAACATAATCAATTTTATTTTTCTTAAATAAAAATTCTACGCCCTTAGTAAGGTCCGTGACGATGCCATCTTTATGATCCATCAATTTTGAAATATCGATGGAAACTTTACCCGTCGAAATACCGAACTTATCCATGCTGCCATTTGCTTCATCAAATAATTCTGAAGCATGAAGAAGAGCCTTAGAAGGCATACAACCCACATTGAGACAAGTACCGCCAAGAGCACCACGCATTTCAACGCATGCCGTTTTAAGTCCAAGTTGTGCCGCTTTAATCGCCGCTACATATCCACCGGGGCCACCGCCGATGACAACCAAATCATAATTATCGCTCATTACGAACTTCCAATTTATTATTATTAAAAATCAAGAACCGCTTATAGATCCAACACAAGTCGCTGTGGATCTTCTAAATTCTCTTTAACACGAACTAAGAACGTTACCGCACCTTTACCATCAACAATACGGTGATCATATGATAGCGATAGATACATCATTGGACGAATAACAATCTCGTCGTTCACCACAACAGCACGTTTCTGAATTGTGTGCATTCCTAAAATTCCGGATTGCGGTGCGTTCAAAATCGGGCTTGAGAGAAGTGAGCCAAAAACACCACCATTTGAAATGGTGAAAGTGCCACCCATCATATCATCCATGGCGAGTTTCCCGTCACGGGCAAGACCGCCTAAACGAGCAATCTCTTTTTCGATATCTGCAAAACCCATGTCTTGCGCATTTTTTACAACCGGGACAACAAGGCCAGATGGAGTTGAAGCCGCCACACCAACATTATAGTAATTTTTATAAACAATACTGTCGTCGCGAATTTCTGCATTCACTTCCGGAATTTCTTTTAGTGCCGCCACACATGCTTTCGTGAAGAAAGACATAAAGCCAAGGCGTGCGCCATGCTTCTTTTCAAAGACTTCTTTATATTGTGAACGAAGTGCCATCACCGCTGACATATCCACTTCATTATATGTAGTTAGCATCGCAGCAGTATTTTGTGCATCTTTTAATCGTTTCGCTATTGTACGGCGAAGACGCGTCATCGGAACGACTTCTTCTTGTGGGGCGGCTGCTATTGGGGCAGCCGTAGAGGCCGTTGCTACTGATGCAGGCGCGCCTGAAAGATGCGCAAGCACATCTGCTTTCGTAATTGTTCCACCTGCGCCAGTGCCTGTTACTGTCGCAAGGTCAACACCCTTTTCAGAAGCAAGTTTTGCAGCCGCAGGTCTTGCATTTACACCCTTCGCCGCTGCGGCTGGGGCCTCTTCCGTAGCAGGAGCTATAACTTCTTTTGCTGGCTCTGGAGCCTTTTCAGGAGCTGCGGCAGGGGCAGCAGATGCCGCACCTTTCGCCGTTTCGTCAATCTTACCAAGAAGAGCACCAACCTCAACATTATCGCCTTCTTCAGCAATAATTTCAGATAATGCACCAGACGCAGAAGCTGTTACTTCTAAAGCAACTTTGTCTGTTTCTAATTCACAAATAACTTCATCAACAGCAACGGCTTCACCAACGGCTTTATACCATTTTCCTACTGTCGCTTCAGTGACTGACTCACCAAGTACCGGTACGTGAACTTCGACGGCCATATGACCTTCTCCTTATTATTATTTATTTTATATAACTATCTTTTTGTAATTGTTAAGGCCTGATCAATCAAATTAGCCTGCTCAACTTTATGTCGTTCCATTAATCCTGTCGCCGGAGAAGCAGCCGCTTTTCTTCCAGCATAAATCGGACGCGTCACTTTACCACCAACGTTAGAAAGCACATCTTCAATATAAGGATCAATAAAGCTCCAAGAACCCATATTTTTCGGCTCTTCTTGACACCAAACTACCGCTTCAAGATTTTTAAAGCGCTTAAGCTCTTTCGCCAAAGCTTCACCAGGGAACGGATAGAGCTGTTCAAGGCGCATTAAATATGTATCTTTTTGGCCGCGCGCATCACGTTCTGCCATAATATCATAATATACTTTACCCGAACAAAGGACGACACGTTTAATACCGCTGTCTTTATTAATCTTAATTGTTTTATGTGGATCCGACTGTGCATCATCCCAAAGAATACGGTGAAATTCTGAGTTTTCAGCCATGTCTTCTATTTTCGATGTCGCAAGTTTATGACGAAGTAATGATTTTGGTGTCATAATGATCAAAGGTTTACGGAATTTACGCTTCATTTGACGGCGCAATACATGATAATAATTTGCCGGTGTCGTGCAATTAACGACTTGCATATTATCTTCTGCACAAAGCTGCAAGAAACGTTCAAGTCTTGCTGATGAATGCTCTGGACCTTGTCCTTCATATCCATGCGGCAAACAAACCACAAGTCCACTAAAGCGCAGCCATTTTGATTCCGCGCTAGAGATAAATTGATCAAATATCATTTGGGCGCCATTGGCAAAATCACCAAATTGTGCTTCCCAGATAACAAGCGCATTTGGTTCCGCCATGGTATAACCATACTCAAAACCAAGAACCGCTTCCTCTGAAAGCGCACTATCAATTACTTCATAGGTTGCATGGGCGTCCGGTCCATCACCGGCATGTGCAAGTGGCGCATAACGTTCTTCAGTATCTTGATCGATAAAAACACTATGACGCTGCGAGAATGTACCACGTTGACTATCTTGCCCAGAAAGACGAACACGATGCCCTTCACGAATTAAAGTACCAAACGCAAGTGCCTCGGCTGTCGCCCAGTCAAAATTTTCACCTGCTTCGAACATACGTGCTTTCGCATCTAAAGTACGCTGCAATGTACGGTGAATTTTAAATCCTTTTGGAACGGTCGTTAGTAATTTTCCTAAGTCCTGAAGTTCATCACTGCTAACGCCTGTATCACTGCCGCGGCGTAAATCGTTATCGGGGCGCTCTAAACCAGACCAACTGCCGGCGAACCAATCAGCTTTCTCAGCTTTATAATCTTTTGCAGCCTCAAATTCACCATCAAGATATTTATTAAAATCCGTCACCATTTGGTCCGTCTCAGCGGCGGTCATGACACCTTCGCGCACGAGGCGTTCCGCATAGATCGTCCGAGTTGAGGATTGATTTTTGATCCGTTTATACATTAATGGCTGTGTGAAGGATGGTTCATCGCCCTCATTATGGCCAAATCGGCGATAACAGAACATATCAACTACAACATCCTTTTTGAATTTTTGACGATATTCAGTAGCCAATTTCATTGCAAATACGACAGCCTCTGGATCATCACCATTGGCATGGAAAACGGGTGCTTGAATTGCTTTAGCCATATCTGATGGGTAAGGTGAAGAACGTGAATAATGTGGCGTTGTTGTAAATCCAATTTGGTTATTCACAACCACATGAATTGTACCGCCCGTGCTATATCCAAGCAAATCACTAATCGCAAAACCTTCCGCGACAATGCCTTGACCCGCAAAAGCCGCATCACCATGCATCAATAGTGTTAGAACACTTGTTCCACCGATATCACCACGTTGCGTAAGCTTGGCACGTGTTTTACCAAGTGCAACTGGATTAACCGCTTCCAAATGGGAAGGGTTTGCTGTTAAGGACAAATGAACTTCATTGCCATCAAACTCTCGGTCGGAAGAAGCCCCAAGATGGTACTTCACATCGCCTGATCCTTCAATCTCATCCGGTGTTGATGATCCACCATGAAACTCATGGAAAATAGCCTGATATGATTTGCTCATCACATTTGTTAGAACATTTAAGCGACCGCGGTGAGGCATCCCTAAAACAATCTCTTTAATGCCGTTTTGGCCACCGGTCTTAATCACCGCTTCAAGCGCAGGAATAAGTGTTTCCGCACCATCTAAACCAAACCTTTTGGTACCGACATATTTTTTAGCTAAATAGCTTTCATAGCCTTCAGCTTCAGTAAGTTTTTGTAAAATAGCTTTCTTACCATTATCAGTAAAATGAATTTCTTTGTCACGACCTTCAATACGTTGCAAAATCCAGCTTTTTTCTTCCGGATCGTTAATATGCATAAATTCAACACCGAATGTTGAACAATAGGTACGGTTAAGAATTTCTAATACTTCACGAACAGTTGCCGTTTCAAGCCCAAGAACATTATCTAAGAAAATTTCACGGTCTAAATCACCTTCAGCAAACCCGTAAGTTTCTGGATCAAGTTCGGAATGATATGGTTTTTCAGTAAGTCCTAATGGATCAAGATCAGCATGAAGGTGACCACGCACGCGATAAGTACGGATCATCATGAGACAACGAATGGAATCGAGCGTTGCTTTACGAATATCTTCTTCGCTTGCCGTTCCCTTCTTTTTCTGAATTTTAGCTTCAAATCCAGGATTTAGTGCCGACACAAGGTCATCACTATCATCATAAGGCCAATCTGAACGTTTCCATGATGCACCTGGTTTCTCAAGGCCCGCCCCCATAAGCGTGCGCGCGTCTTCTGCCAGTTCCTGAAAATATTCTTGCCAGCTTGGATCAACTGAGGAAGGGTCACGAGAATATCTCGCGAATAATTCTTCAACAAATGCTCCACTTGAGCCGTTAAAAAGATTGTCTTTGCTGTCTATACTCATATCATTCGAGCCCGTTATATTTGTTCAATAAAGAATAACATTCTAAATCACATTGATTTAAAATTGTTTAACCCTTTAAAACATCCATCAATGTTGTACCGAGTTCAGAAGGAGATTCAGAAATATTAATCCCTGCACTTCGCATTGCTTCAATCTTGTCTTCTGCGCCACCTTTACCCCCCGATACAATCGCACCAGCATGACCCATCGTACGGCCGGGAGGCGCTGTACGACCTGCGATAAATCCAACAGTAGGTTTTTGAATTTTATGTGATTTTAAAAACTCTGCTGCTTCTTCTTCTGCAGAACCACCAATCTCACCGATCATAATAATTGATTCAGTTTCGTCATCTTCCAAAAAGCCCTCAAGGACGTCGATAAAGTTTGTACCGTTTACAGGATCACCGCCAATACCAACACATGTTGTTTGACCGAGGCCTACTACTGTCGTTTGATGAACTGCTTCGTATGTGAGCGTGCCAGACCGTGATACAACACCTACAGAACCTTTTTGGTGAATATGACCTGGCATAATACCGATTTTACATTCGCCAGGTGTTATAGCGCCTGGACAGTTTGGTCCTACAAGACGAGAACTTGAACCTTGAAGAGCACGTTTTACTTTAACCATATCAAGAACCGGAATTCCCTCTGTGATACAAACTATCAATTCTAATTTAGCATCAATCGCTTCTAAAATAGCGTCCGCAGCAAAAGGAGGGGGCACATAAATAACAGATGCATTCGCTTCTGTTTTATGAACCGCTTCATCAACTGTATTAAAAACGGGAAGACCTAAATGATCGCCGCCACCTTTACCAGGTGTCACGCCACCAACCATTTTTGTGCCATAGGCAATCGCTTGCTCGGAATGGAATGTTCCCTGTGCACCAGTGAAGCCCTGACAAATTACTTTTGTTTGTGAATTTACGAGAATAGACATTATTTAGCCTCCTTAACTGCTGCAACCGCCTTAACCGCAGCATCACCAAGGTCAGAAGCAGAGATAATATTGATACCGCTATTGGCCATAATTTCTTTTCCTTTTTCAACATTTGTACCTTCAAGGCGCACTATCAATGGAACCGTAAGAGAGAGCTCTTTTGCGGCAGCAACAACACCTTCTGCGATGACATCACAGCGCATAATACCGCCAAAGATATTTACGAGAATTCCTTCAACATTCGGATCACTCATAATAATTTTGAATGCTTCAGTAACGCGCTCTCGAGTGGCCCCGCCCCCTACATCCAAGAAGTTAGCTGGCGAGCCACCTTTTAACTTAATAATATCCATCGTTGACATCGCAAGGCCGGCACCATTCACCATGCAGCCAATGCTGCCGTCTAGTTTAATATAATTTAGCTCATGTTTTGCTGCCTCAAGCTCCATTGGATCTTCTTCTGTTGGATCACGAAGCTCTTGAACGTCTTTATGACGATATAATGAATTTCCATCAAAACCCATTTTCGCATCAAGAACAACAACATCGTCATCTTCCGTTACGACAAGTGGGTTAATTTCCAACATTGCGGCGTCTTTATCCATAAATGCTTTATAAAGCGCCGCGATAACCTTTGCGACACCACCTGCTGCTTTACCAGTAAGTCCCATACCAAAAGCAACTTTTCTGCAATGAAACCCAGAAAGGCCAGAAGCCGGATCAATGGTAACGGTAATGATTTTTTCAGGTGCTTCAGCGGCCACTTCTTCAATATCCATGCCCCCTTCAGATGAAGCAATGATTGCTACTCGACTGCTTTCGCGGTCCACAACAATACTCACATAGAGTTCATTGGCAATTGCACAACCATCTTCAATGTATACCTGGTTCACTTCTTTACCAGCTGGACCTGTCTGATGAGTAACGAGGTTCATTCCTATCATCTCTGAAGCAACTTGCTTCACATCTTCCACTGATTTGACAACCTTTACGCCGCCACCTTTTCCGCGACCGCCAGCATGGATTTGTGCTTTCACAACCCATACAGGACCACCTAAGTCTTTAGCGACCTGCTCAGCTTCATCCGCAGTATATGCAATGCCGCCACCAAGTACTGATGCGCCATACTCTTTCAAAAGTGCTTTCGCCTGATATTCATGAATATTCATAGGTTTTACCTTTTCTCTTTTGAGATATATTAACTTATACGCCCTTTTAAAGGATAAGGATTAAGAAAACCCTTACCCTTAAAGTTTATTATTATTCTGCTAATGCAGGGTCAATTGCTTTAACAGCATCCATTAGGCCTTTAACAGCATCTACGCTATGGTCAAAACCTGCTTTTTCTTCTTCATCAAGATTAATCTCTACAATCTTTTCAACGCCATTTTCACCAATGATACAAGGAACACCAACATACATATTATCCTGACCATATTCACCGTTTAGCTCCACGGCACATGGAAGTAATCGACGTTGATCACCAAGGTAACTTTCCGCCATCGCAATTGCCGATGTTGCAGGAGCATAAAATGCAGAACCCGTTTTAAGTAGACCAACGATCTCTGCGCCACCATCACGTGTACGTTGAATGATTTGCTCAAGTTTCTCATTTGTCGTCCAACCCATTTCCACAAGATCCGGAATAGGAATGCCTGCTACCGTTGAATAACGAGCAAGTGGAACCATAGTATCGCCATGTCCACCAAGCACAAATGCGTTAATATCGGCAACAGATACATTAAATTCTTCAGCAAGGAACAATGTAAAGCGTGCACTATCAAGAACGCCAGCCATACCCACAACTTTATTTGCAGGAAGACCTGAATATTTTTGAAGCGCCCAAACCATCACGTCTAATGGGTTCGTGATACATATTACAAATGCATCAGGTGCATGATCACGGATCCCTTCACCAACTGATTTCATAACTTTACAGTTAATACCAAGAAGATCATCACGGCTCATACCAGGCTTACGAGCAACACCAGCCGTAACGATAACAACGTCAGCACCAGCAATATCAGAATAATCACCTGTACCGGAAATGGCTGCGTCATAACCTTCTACCGTTGAACTTTGCGCGATATCAAGCGCTTTACCTTGCGGTAGACCATCAGCAATATCGAAAATGACCACATCACCAAGACCTTTTAGTCCTGCAAGATGAGCGAGTGTGCCACCGATTTGACCGCCACCGATCAGTGCTATTTTTTTACGTGCCATGTTGAATTAACTCCTAGATAAATTTTAGGCGAAAAGGTATTTTCCTTTTCCCCAGTTTTAATAATATATTTATTGCCTCCGATGTAGCGCGAAAATACTGATTGCGCAACCGTTTCTATACGTTTTTTAAACATAAAACGGACAAATTGGAACCGCTTACTTTTGTAATTACAAAATTACTTTAAATTACAACTAAAAATCAGATGGCATGGCCTTTTGCCAGATACTCTTTTGACTGCATTTCCATTAATCTGGAAACTGTTCTTTGAAACTCAAAATGCCCATGTCCCTCGGCATACAATTCATTCGGCGCAACCTCAGCACAACATAAAAACTTTACGTTATTTTCGTATAAAGCGTCAATAAAAGTCACGAATCGTTTTGCATCATTTCGGTTCTCAGGGCCAAGTATAGGTATACCCACCATAATGATAGTGTGATACTTCCAAGCAAGTGCTAAATAATCCGCAGAACCGAGTGCCGCACCACACATTTTTTTAAACGATACAACCGCCACCCCCCTTGACGCGACAGGGACCGTTAAAACTCGCCCTTGAACTTCTATGGTATCAGGACCGACTTCGGTTCTATCGTCGACCTCATGGTCCGTGAGACGCCAAAATGCATTTGAAAGCTCTTTCGTGGCCTTTTCCCCTAAAGGAAAATGATAAACTTCCATTCCCTTCATGCGTTCAAGTCGATAATCCATAGGACCATTTAATTCCACGACCTCCAATTTATTTTTAATAAGCTCAATAGTAGGTAAAAACAGTCCTCTATTTAAACCGTCTTTATACAAATCATCTGGAATTCTATTTGAAGTCAGCACCAATAAAACACCTCTGGCAAATAATGCCTCAAAAAGGCGCCCTAAAATCATAGCGTCGGTTACATCGGTCACTTGAAATTCATCAAAACAAAGCAAAGGACTTTTTTCAGCAATTGAAGCCGCCAAAGGTTGTATTGGATCATCGATATCCGTACCGAATTTATTTATTCGATCTTGCGGTTTCATATGACGCCATTCATGAATTTCTTGATGGATCTCTAACATAAAGGCGTGAAAATGAACGCGTCTCTTTTGACCTGGCGCCAAATCATAAAAAAGATCCATTAGCATTGATTTTCCGCGCCCTACATCTCCATAGATATATAGGCCTTCTATATCGACATCCTCTTTACCTGCTGAGAATATTTTACTGAAGAAATTTTTTTCTTTTTTCTTATTTTTGATGGATAAAATTTGATGAAGATGCTGAAATATTTCAACAATCTCTGCTTGTCGAGCATCTTCTTTGAGCTCTCCCAAATTTATCATTTCAATGTACCGACCCTTAGGGTCATGAGAATTCTTAGTCATTAAATATTTAATAAAATGCTCGTTGTTATCAATTTGATAATTAATATAGAGTAATAATTCAGTAATTAGTAAAAAAAGTATTAGAATCATGAAGGATTAATCATGAAAAAGAGTTTTGAAATCCCTGTTTATAACGAAGAAGTGCGTCAAGCCGTTCGCAGTAAACAAAATCACCCGAGCTTCGAAGCTAAATGGGCTGACACTCATTTAATAATGGTAAGAGCTCACACAGAAGATGAAGCATTAGCACAATGCCAACGTCTTCATCCAGCAAGATTGGGGTTTGTTCACGGCGAAGTCGCAGAAGTATATTAGGAAACTCATCGTTTATATGAATAATTCTTATCCAGCTAGAGATACAAGCATTAGTGAAATTCGTAACACACGAATTTACGAAGTTGTAATGTATAATACCGAAGTTAGAGCAGCCGTTGATTTTGCTGAGTCCCACCCACGCTATGATGATGGATGGGCAGACTCACGATATATCGAATTGCCCGCGAAAAATGTCAAAAAAAGTCATTAAAAAAATTCGTTCTAAATACCCACGAAGACGTGGTTTTAAAATTACAGCAATAACTGAAATTCCAGAATTTACAACTGATAAAGATGAATTTTGATGTTCAATTAAGCTGATATCTCTAAGTGGGTATCAGTCGTAAGCTTGGGCAATAGTTCCAATAAGTCATCTTTTTTCAATGACACACACCCTTCAGTCCCTTTGAATTCATGATCTTCTAGATCACGTGCTACATGCATGAATATCGCACTACCTTTGCCGGTTACAGGAGGATTATCGTTATACCCCAAGACCACCAAAATATCATATAAATCATCGTCCCGCCAAAGCTCCTCAGCACTAGCATGGTAAGGAAGCATCACTGCTTTATTATAAGTGGCATCATTCGGATCATCGCACCAACCGTCTTCTTTAAGTAAAGCCATCATCGGAACTTGGCTATATATTGGTTTATCCAATTTATCATATCTATAATAAACACTTCTTAGTCCAAATTTCCCCACAGGACTCTTATGATCGCCTTCTTGTTTTTCAAAAGAAATACCCCCTTTACCTAAAGCGCAAGGATAGGTTTTATTTCCAAGTTTTAAAATCCCCCTAGATGGATTTTCTGATGTTGGCTTGACAAAAATGTCCATCTTAAAATTTACCTATCTAAATCGTTAATTTCGCGGTGAAGATTATATTGTGGTGACGTAACATGAGCTTCAGCGGCTCTTAGACGTCGCTCAATATCACGAAATTTATATCTCACATCGCGCACCGTATTGGATGGCTCGGTTCTCACTGATTTCCAAAATTCACTTTCTTTTTTACTCTCAAACATATCCTTTGGCTTCGCATCTAAGAATATGGTCAGTAGGATATAACCTAATATGATTAATCCGCCGCCAAAAAGTGCAATAAGCACTGTAACAATTCGCACGACCATGGGATCTAGACCAAAATAATCTCCTACGCCGGCGCAAACACCAGATATTTTAGCATTTTGTTTATCCAAATATAACTTTCTATATTTTGGCGTTTTTTTATCTCTAAACATTATTTATTTCTCCAGTCTGGGGAGTCGGTATCTAAAATACGTTCGATGTTATTAAGTCGCGCCTCAATTCTGTCTGCACTTTCCCATAATTCCGCTAAAATGTTTTCGTCTTCATTGCTGATGGTTTTGGTTGATTTCCATCTGGTTATATAATGAAGCAAAACCCATATTGGCGCGACAATCGCCATAAAAAGTATACCAACTATTTCCATTTTCTATCCTTTCCTTGACCTAAGATGGTCAGGATACACTGATTTTTATTTCTTTTCATCTTTGCTTGATTTCTTTGCAAGCTTTTCTTTTAATGCGGCCAATTCATCGGCAACTGCTTCATTGGCAACTAAGTCGGCAAACTCTTCATATAAGTTCATCTCACGTCCCATTTCTTCTGCTTCAACACGGCTTTCTGTTTCCTCAACGCGCCTTTCCATCATATTGAAACGGTTCATCACATCTTCAATCCGGTTGCTATACAGCCTTGCCCGTACTTTTAATCTGGACTGTGCTGAGTTTTGACGTTCATATAGTGCTTTTTGTTTTTGTTTTGCTTCTTTAATTTTGGCTTCCAGAAGAATAATATCCTCTTCATATTTTTTAAGCGCATCTTCTAAAGGAGCGCGGTCCTGCTCCAATTCCAGAGCGAGGTCAACCAGTTTTGCTTTTTCAATGAGTGCTGCATTTGCAAGATCCTCTCTATCTTTGCTTAAGGCTAATTCTGCTTTCGCATACCAATCGTCTTCTACCTTCTTAAGACGTGATATGTTACGGTCTAATTCTTTACGGTCGGCAATAACACGGGCCGCTGAAGAGCGCACTTCAACAAGTGTATCTTCCATTTCCTGTATCATCATACGGATCATTTTGTCCGGATCTTCTGCTTTATCTAGAAGATGTGTGATGTTTGAATTTATTATGTCTGTTAGGCGAGTAAAAATGCCCATTTGATGTCTCCAAAAATTATATGCCCCAACTCTGGACCTTCGCCACTTACATTGCATAAGTTGTGCCAGTTTTGAATTTTTGCCCTAACTCATTACAATATAATGTTTATTTGGTTTTATCTCTTTTTATAGGTGAGCTTTAATAATAAAATTTTTATTATTAATTAGTAATTATTATCATTATTTGATATTTTTTATCAATGAAATATGACCAACAAATAATTATTGGCGAAAGTCCCGCGTTTTTAGAAATTATCGAACAGGCCAGTCGGGCAGCGCGCCACGATAGGCCCGTGCTTGTAATCGGGGAACGGGGAACGGGTAAAGAATTGATTGCGTCGCGCTTACATTTCTTATCCCCTAGATGGGAACAAAAATTTGTGCAAGTTAATTGCGCAGCTTTACCGGATACCTTGCTTGAATCTGAATTATTCGGTCATGAGGCTGGTTCTTTTACTGGTGCTCAAGGAAAAAGGATAGGGCGATTTGAAGAAGCGGATAAAGGTACAATTTTTCTTGATGAAATAGCAACGACCTCGTTGTCTGCTCAAGAAAAAATACTGCGCATTACAGAATATGGCACCTTTCAAAGAGTAGGCAGCAATAAAACAATTCATACCGATGTGCGCATAATAGGAGCCGCAAACATTGATTTGCCTAGCGCTGCTGAAGCAGGTGATTTTCGACATGACCTGCTTGACCGGTTGGCCCTTGATGTCATAACGCTTCCTTCTCTTCGGCACCGTAAAGAAGATATTTTAATATTAGCCATTCATTTTGGACAAAAAATTGCACAAGAAGTGGGCTGGGAATCTTTTCCTGGTTTTTCTGAAAGCGTTATAGAAATGCTTTTCGAGCACACTTGGCCTGGAAACGTAAGAGAACTCAAAAATGTTATTGAGCGGGCCGTCTATTATAGTGAAAATGAATTTCATCCAATTGAGGGCGTTCTTCTAGATCCCTTTAATTCACCATATAGACCGTCAACAGTTTCTTCTAAGCATAAGGTAAAAATCCAAAAAGAAATTAAACCCGAAACAGCGATTTTTAATGAACCTTTAGATTTTCAAGAAAGTGTAGAAAACCATGAAAAAGAATTATTACATCATGCTCTCAATAAAAGTAAATTTAACCAAAAAGAAGCTGCTAAATTTTTAAATCTGAATTATCATCAGTTAAGGCATCAATTAAAAAAACATAATCTTTTATCATGAGGAAAACGAAATGAAGATCGGCATATTAACCAGTGGTGGCGATGTCCCAGGATTAAATGCTTGCATTAAAGCCATAGTAAAAGGTGCGGAACAAAACGGTTGGGATTGTGTTGGTATTAAGCGCGGATGGAGAGGGTTACTTGATTATAACCCGGATGGTGACCCTGAAATAAACAGCGCTCTTTCACGGCCTTTACATTTATCAGAATTAAGTGGTGTCGAAAATATTGGCGGTACTATTTTACATACATCCCGCTATAATCCCGTACAAATTAATGCTGAATTCTTGCCCGAATTTTTGAAAGATAATGTCCCTGCGTCAACATTTAAAGAAGGCACATTTGATTGTACAGACCATATTTTAAAAATACTGGATCTAATGGAAATAGATGCCCTTATACCAATTGGTGGTGATGGATCACTTAGATTTGCGGCTCAATTAACGAAAAAGAACTTTCCGGTCATTAGCATTCCAAAAACCATGGATAATGATGTGAATGGAACTGATTATTGCATTGGTTTTAGCACATGTGTGACACGCTGTGTTAATAGTATTAATAAAATCCGCAGTACAGCCGCCAGCCATGAACGCATCGCCATCATTGAACTTTTTGGAAGACACAGTGGTGAACCCGCACTTTTAAGTGGTCATATTGCCTCTGCTGATAGGGTGCTTATTCCAGAGGTAGCAATTGATCTTAATCATTTTAGTGATTTGATAATATCGGATCGTGTTCGAAATTCAGAGAATTATGCCGTCGCCGTCGTCGCCGAAGGAGCAAAATTAAAAGACGGCAATATCATCTATCAAGGAAAGAAAGACCAATATGGAAACGAGAAACTCGGGGGTATTGGCGACATTCTTTATGAGGATTTACAGCAAAACCATAATGTTAGTGTGTTAACGCAACCACTTGCATATTTATTAAGAAGCGGTGAGCCGGATGCACTAGATAAGCTGGTCGCAGGAAATTTTGGTGCAATGGCAATTCAACAAATTGAGAAAAAGAATTATGGAAAAATGACAGCAATTATTGATGGTAATTATCAACTTGCCGATAATGATTGCGTCTTAACACCGCAAGAAAATTTAATCGTCAGCAATGTTTATGATGAAAAGAATTATAAGCCTGACATCAGAAATATTCTTGGGCGCGCCATGTATTTATAATTTATCTAATTTCTTATCGTCATAGATATCATCCATTTCTATGACGAAGAAAAATTCGTTACTTCTCACGGAACGACGAAAATAACTTTCGTCTTTCCCTGTTAACTGCATCCATAGCGTTTCAAATGCTTGTTGGAATGCGCGGCCAGAAAAACGATAATCTGTTCCTAAGCGTAAATCATTCATAGCATCAAGTGCAAAAATTTTATTGCGCTGAACATCAATCGACATAGAATAAGAATAAAGACGTCTAAAATAATTGCTTCCTTTAGGTGTTGGCGGCAACGAGATTAAAGATCCCATCTCACCATAAGGAAATCTTTCATTAAAATTAACCTGATGATTTGTATAAAGCAGTAGTTGACCATCTCGTTTATTCAATTTTTTTAATGCCTCTACCGCAGCGATTGTCGTGTATTGATGATCGCTATGCATATCCAACATGGGGGAAGGTGTGATAATTATATCCGGATTGATTTCACCAATAAGATAAACAAGATTACCAACCAGACTATCCCAGTTATTAATTCCTTCTAACCCTTTTGCAAGATAAGATGTATTTTGCTTTCTAAATGTGTTCATATCGGAAATTTCCGTATAAACTCCGCTCGCTATCAAATCTTTATCTCTATACATGCCCCTAAGTCGCGCGTCATTAAATCCAAGATTGACAAGATTTTCAGGAGGCACGCCACCCAGCATTGGTACTGATAAACTGTTCCAAGTTCTGACCTCACCTTTCTTAAGATAGTGGGCTTTTGCTTCATCACTCGAATAAACTTCATCATACATAAAAGAACCCGCATCTCCCGATGTAACTGTAACAATAAATATATCATCATGTTCGCTATATAACCCAAAAGATGCAATCTCAGCATCATCCGGATGAGGCGCAAGAATAAGAATTTTTTTGTCTTTTAAAATTGGGTTTTCAAATTGTATAAGATCCGTTTTTCCATCGACAATAGAAAGAAAATTTTCCTCAAAAATGATTTCATGTGCCCCTGCCTCAATCAACTTACTGACATTAATATAGCGTTCCCCATTAGCACCATGCTCAAAATATTGAATTTCAGAGCCATTATTGCCTGATAATTCAAGGCTCGGTCTGATCACGTGGCTAAACAAAGACGCTTCCACTTCCACTTTAAGGAAGCTGGATTGACCAACCCCTTCGTAGGCTGGCAACATAAGAGAATTTCCAGAAATCTCAACCGGGATAATGGTTGCTTCTGTAGCCGTAAAATCATAAGCATGATCAGCATTTACATCATAATTATAAAGCATTGAACGACTTATAATTAGAAATCCTATAATAATGATAATAATTAAACCTAGAGCCCAACTTAATTTTTTGAACATGGTTTTCATTCTCCCTATGATTTCTTTAAGGTAATGCTAGGCTAAAACACATCTTGCGTCATCAATTTTATCAAATGACAATTAGTAAAAGATCACCTAAATGAAATTTGAATTAGGCGTTTTATAAAATGCCCATGAGAAGATAAAACAATTTTTTGGAAAATGGAGCGGGCGAAGAGATTCGAACTCTCGACATTCACGTTGGCAACGTGACGCTCTACCACTGAGCTACGCCCGCACCTAAAAGATGCTAAAACAACGATTTTGTTGTCTGTGCGGGGGATAATACAAAACAAATTTGATATTGCAAGCCCTTAATTATAAAAAAATTGCTTTGGTTAATTAAAAATCTCGCGTTATATATTTGGAACGTAACAACCCTTTGAATTCAAGGAATTAACATGCCCGCTAAGGAAGAAGATCTATTCACTTTGCTGGAAGAGTTAGGGATTAAAACCACC